>CALLME010000023.1 GCA_938007945.1 uncultured Caulobacterales bacterium | reverse complement strand
AAAGGCGATATCCACGATATTGGTAAAAACCTTGTTGGTATGATGCTTGAGGGGGCCGGTTTTGAGGTCTTTGACCTTGGCATTAATACGTCTGTTGACGAGTTTCTTGCCGCCATTGACGAGCATGAGCCAAACATTCTTGGTATGTCTGCGCTGCTCACGACAACAATGCCTTATATGGGCGTCGTTATTGAAGAGCTTGATAAGCGCGGCATCCTCAAAGAACTGCCTGTGATGGTGGGCGGTGCGCCGCTAAATCAAGAATTTGCTGATGCGATTAACGCGCACACATATGGTCGCGACGCGGCGATGAGTGCCGAGCTTGCAAAAGCCATTATGGGTAAAAACCGCTAGGAGCTATATGACGCCATCTCCGCACAGCACACTTATGATCGCCTGCGGAGCTTTGGCGAAAGAAATCCTCGCGATTAAGCACGCCTGCGGTTTGTCTGATGGCATGTTCGACTTGCAATGTTTACCTGCGAGCTATCATAACTTTCCTGATAAAATCGTGCCCGCCCTCGAAGCTGTCATAGCAGAGCAGGGTGAGGTTTATGACCGTATCCTCATAGGATATGGCGATTGCGGCACCGGTGGTGGGCTAGACCGCTTGCTCGAAAAATATCCGAATGCCGAGCGCTTGCCTGGCGCGCATTGCTATGCGTTTTATGCGGGGTTGCCCGAATTTGACGCGATGATGGAGAACGAACTTGGGACGTTCTTCCTCACGGATTATCTCGCGCGTCATTTCCATACGCTCGTCATCAAAGGGTTCGGGATAGACCGCTATCCAGACCTGAAAGACACATATTTCAAGCATTATAAAAAGCTCGTCTATCTTTCGCAGGCGCCCACGGATGAGCTTATTCAAATGGGGCAAGACGCGGCAAACTTTCTTGGCCTTGCCTTTGAGCACCGCGCCGTCGGCTTTGGTCATCTGAAAAGGTATATCGAAAAAACTCCGCAGCTTGGAGCCGCCCATGTATAGTCTTCGTCGTTGGTCTGTCCGTCATGCGCGTTTTATGGAAGCGCTCTATAACACTGTGAACCCTGCTATTTTGGTGACACTCAGAGGGATAACAAAAGTCTTCGGAACGAAGCTCGACAAACCGATTACCGCGGCAGAAGCGGGACTGAAAGGCTTATTATTCGACTGCCAAATGTGCGGGAGTTGCGCGCTCTCCAAGACGGGGATGAGTTGCCCGATGAACTGCCCCAAAACAATCCGTAACGGCCCTTGCGGTGGCGTGCGCCCAAACGGAATGTGCGAAGTTAAACCAGACATGAAATGTGTTTGGGTTGATGCTTGGGACGGCGCGTCGCGTATGAAAAATAGTGATGCTATTAAATCAATCGAGTTCGCAGTGGATCACCGCGATAAAGGCCGCTCGACATGGCTGAAGCTCGCGCGTGAGGGTGAAACTGTAAATGATAAAGAGGCGACAAATGCCTGATATTATTGACAAAAATGTTGTCCAAGATGTCGAACGGCTTGGTACCAACCCAGGTGACCCACTGCCCATGCTTGACGGCCATGTATCCCATGGTCGGTTTGAGCGCGTTCTGAAAGACGGGCATTTCGCTGTCACGACAGAAATAGCGCCGCCTGACTCAGCCGACCCAGATGAGGTTCTGGCACGAGCGTCTTTATTTGACGGCTATGTTGATGCGATTAATGCCACAGATGGGTCGGGTGCGCATTGCCATATGAGCAGTCTGGCGGTTTGTGCTATCCTCACGCGCGTAGGCTATTCACCTATCTTGCAAATCTCATGTCGCGACAGAAACCGTATCGCTATTCAAGGCGATACACTTGGTGCTGCGGCGCTCGGCGTCTGTAACGCGCTTTGTTTGTCAGGTGACGGTGTCGGGGCGGGGGACCATCCAGAAGCTAAACCCGTGTTTGATTTTGACAGTATTTCACTGACGCGCACTTTGCGGATTTTACGGGATGAATCGCGTTTCCTTAGCGGACGAAAAATTGACCTTGCACCGAAGCTTTTCATTGGCTCGTCGATTAATCCATTCGTTCCGCCTGTCGAAAATCGCGTTAATCAACTCGCGAAGAAGATTGAAGCGGGGGCTGAGTATATACAATCGCAATATTGTTTTGATTTGCCTGTTCTGAAGGACTTCATGGCGCGCGCTGTGGACATGGGGCTGACAGAAAACTGCTATATCCTACCAGGCGTTGGCGTCCTGCCATCTGCGCGCACGGCCAAGTGGATGCGCGATAATGTCCCTGGCGTCCATATACCCGACAGCGTGATTAAACGCATGAAGCAAGCAGATAAACCCCTCCGAGAAGGCCGCAAAATCTGCATCGAGCTTATGCAACAAATCAAAGAAATTCCTGGCGTCAGCGGGGTACACGTCATGGCCTACCGCCAAGAAAAATGGGTAGGCGACGTCGTCAAAAAGTCAGGCGTTTTGGACGGCCGCACTCCTTGGTCGCCTAATAGTGCAGAGACGACAATCGGGACGGTAAATTAGCCCATGTCAGCGGTTCACACAGGACAGTGCCATTGCGGCAGCGTGAGTTTCACAGCCAATAACCTCTCCGATATTTGGTATTGCCATTGCAAACAATGCCAGCATTTGACGGGCCTTTATATCGCAGCAGCAGGCGTAAAACGCGAAGATTTGAACATAAAGGGTGATGTTAACTGGCTCCCCATTTCAGAAAAGTCTAATTCTGGACATTGCAAGAATTGCGGGAGCTATATGTTCTGGAACGCCCATGATTTCGACACGATTAGTATACTTGCGGGTAACCTAGACAACACTGATGGGCTTGACGTCAAAGGCCACATATTCGTCGCTGAAAAAGGCGATTATTACGAGATTACCGACGGCCTGCCTCAATATGAGAGCTATCCGCCGCAAGGCACACGCCAAACCGAAGATCATAAACATAATTAATTAATGCGCGCCAAAGCGCATCAGGGAGAGACATATGGCAAGACGAGGACGTACGGGGGGTCGAGCTGGCCGCGCCGCTGCAACGGCTGGTGAAGCGCCAAAACGCGAACCTTATATCAAACGCAATATTCCGACTTACTCAGTCTTGAACGACACGGATCTCGCGCAGCTTGAATATAATGCCGATACGCTCAACGAAGAGGTCGGGCTCGAAATTCAAGATGACCCTGAATCGGTCGAGTACTTTGTCAAAGCAGGTGCGACAGCCGATGGGGATCGCGTACGATTTCCACGCGGTATGCTACGCGAAATTATCCAAAAAACGGCGCCAAGAGAATTCACGCAACATGCGCGTAACCCCGAAAATAATGTGCAGATTGGCGGCAATAATACGGTCCTTGTGCCCGCCTACGGTCCGCCCTTTGTCTATTCAAAAGAGGGCGGACGGCGCTATGCCAATATTGAAGACTTCCGAAATTTCGTGAAACTCGCTTACATGTCGCCCAATCTCCATCACAGCGGCGGCACGGTCTGTGAGCCTGTTGATTTGCCAGTGAATAAGCGGCATTTTGATATGAATTACAGCCATATCAAATATTCCGATAAAGCGTTTATGGGGTCCGTCACGCAGCCCGAACGCGCGCTGGATACTATTGATATGACAAAAATCGTCTTCGGCGATGATTTCGTGAATGAGAATTGCGTTCTTGTGAACCTCATCAATGCGAACTCGCCTATGACATGGGACCGGGTTATGTTGGGTGCGCTCAAGCATTACGCGCGGGCAGGGCAGTGCGCTATGCCAAGTCCATTTGTCGTTTCTGGCGCCATGTCGCCAGTGACAGCGGCAGGCGTGGCGGCGCAAAGCTTGGCCGAAGGTCTCGCAGGTATGGCACTGACGCAGCTTGTACGCCCTGGCGCGCCTGTGATCTACGGAAACTTCGTAACATCAATGTCTATGCAAACAGGGGCCCCAACTTTTGGGACGCCAGAGGCTTCTCTCATCATCAATATGAGTGCAGCGCTTGCGCGTCGTCTGGGAGTGCCGTTTCGCTCAGCGGGAGGGTTCAATGCGTCGAAAGTGCCAGACGCGCAAGCGGGATATGAGTCAGCGAACTCGTTGCAAACGGGTCTCATGGCGGGCGTGAACTTCATGCTGCACACGGCAGGTTGGCTCGAAGGTGGACTCGCTATGGGCTATGAGAAATTCATCATGGACGCTGACCAAGCTGGTATGATGGCCAAGTTTGCAAAAGGCGTTGATATGAGCGAAAACGGACAAGCCATCAGCGCCATTAAAGAAGTTGGTCCAGGTCAGCACTTCCTCGGCTGTGAGCATACACAGAAGAACTTCAAGACGGCGTTTTATCAGTCCAATGTCGCTGATAATAATAGCTATGAGCAATGGGTTGAGGATGGCTCGTTTTCAGCCGAAGACCGTGCGGAAAAAGTCTATAAAACCATGCTGAATGAATATCAGCCGCCTGAGCTTGATCCAGATATTGATGCGCGCTTGCTAAAATATATGGCGGACCGCAAAGCGAGTTTCCCTGATAGCAATATTAGCTAACGGGGTAACCTAATGCGTTGTCAGCCGCATGGGTGAGCGCGTCGAGAAACGACTGAACAGATGAACGAGGTGTGAGAAGTCGCACCTCGTTTACGTTTATGACGGTCACAATGACGGCCATGTGATGCGCGCTTGTACGCGCCGCAAAAGGGTATTTGGCACGGCGTAAATCAAGCGATATGAATTGTTCTAGCGCGTCGAATATGCGAGTACCATTTAAGTC
>CALLME010000022.1 GCA_938007945.1 uncultured Caulobacterales bacterium | reverse complement strand
CGGGTCTGAGTTTGAAAACTTCATGGGTCAGATTTACGCGAGTGGCGATTTATCAGAAACCGCAGAGGACGCGCTCGACGGCCCCGAAGGCTTAAGCGCACTTGCCGACAACCTCCCGCGTACATCAGACCTGCTCGATAGTGATGACGACGCGCCCGTTATCAAACTCATAAATGGCATTTTGCAGGAAGCCATCAAAACGCGTGCCTCTGATATTCATATTGAGCCTTATGAGAACCGCCTTGCTGTGCGCTTTCGTATCGACGGCGCATTGCGTGATATGCTCTCACTATCGGCACGATTGTCTTCGACAGTTGTCTCGCGCGTGAAGGTCATGGCGCAGCTTGATATTGCCAAAAAACGCACACCTCAAGACGGGCGCTTTTCGCTTAACCTCGGTGAGCGCGCGGTCGATGTGCGCGTCTCAACACTGCCATCGCAATACGGCGAACGCGTGGTGATGCGGATATTGGAAAAGACGAGCAGTCTGCTCAACCTCTCTGACCTTGGCATGGCGAAAAGTGAACTTGAGAATTTTGAAATAGCCATCAGTCGCCCGAACGGGATTATTCTCGTCACGGGGCCAACGGGCTCTGGCAAAACGACGACGCTTTACGCCGCGATAAGTGGGCTAAATGATGGCTCACGCAATATCCTCTCTGTCGAAGACCCCGTAGAATATGCGCTCGACGGTATCGGGCAGACACAGGTTAACACGCAAATCGGGATGAGCTTTGCGGCCGGCTTGCGCGCTATTTTGCGCCAAGATCCAGACGTGGTGATGGTCGGTGAAATCCGCGACCCTGAGACGGCAGAGATTGCCGTGCAGGCGGCACTCACAGGGCACCTCGTGCTCTCAACCGTTCACACAAATTCAGCGGTCGGTGCTATTACGCGCCTGCGCGATATGGGGGTGGAGCCGTTTCTGCTCGCTTCAACTGTGACGTCTATTGTGGCGCAACGCCTCGTGCGTCGCCTTTGCCCAAGCTGTAAAACGCCGTACACACCAACGCCGCGTGAGCTCTCTGATCTTGGTATTGCGCGGCTGCCCGCCACGCCCTTTTACAAAGCAGAAGGCTGCGAGAGCTGTCGCGGTATCGGCTATCGCGGTCGAGTTGGGCTCTACGAAATTGTTGAGATGGACGATACGCTCCGCGCCATGATTCATGACAATGCCTCAGAGGCCGAGATGTCCCGTCACGCATTTAAGTCCAGAGACACGCTCCTGCAAAGCGGCGCGGCGCTCGTCATATCCGGCGAAAGCAGTTCCGAAGATGTGCTTCGCGTCTGCCGCGCCAATACAGATGTCGAGATTTAGGCGTGGAGACGTTTGATTACACAGCCGTCGATAAACTCGGCAAACGCTTGTCAGGCTCCATCTCGGCGCGCAGCGCCCGTGAGGCGCGTGACCAATTACGCGGCCGCGCCCTCACCCTCACAGAGCTTAAAGCCGCCAAGCAAAAGGGAAATTCGCGGCTGCGGTATGAGCGTACTATATCCCACAAAGACCTCACCCAAGCGACACGGCAGATATCAATCTTGATTGACGCCGCCACCCCTATTGAAGAGTCGTTAAAAGTTGTGGCGTTGCAATTTGAAAAATCGCCGATGCGGCAAGTATTGCTTGATACACGCGCACGGGTACTCGAAGGCGCGCGCTTGTCTGAGGCCTTGGCCGCCCATCCCAAAACATTTGACACGCTTTTTACGGCCATGATTGCCTCTGGCGAAACATCAGGCCGCCTTGCCCCTGTCATGTCGCGGCTGGCGGAAGACCTTGAAGCCGCGCAGACAATTCGCCGTAAAATCCTCGCCGCCACGATATATCCTATGGTGCTATCCATCGTCGCCCTCGCGGTTGTCGTGATTTTAATGGTGCTCGTTGTGCCCAAAGTCGTCGCGCAATTTGATACCTTCGGACAAGAGCTGCCGCTGCTCACGCTCGCCGTAATGGCTGTGTCTGAATGGTTACAGAATTACGGTTTGGTCGCCGCGATTGGGATTGCGATATTGATTTTAGCGATTTCTCAGGCTTTGCGAAATGAAACGATAAAACGCAAATGGCACAGCATAAAATTGCGCCTGCCCTTTATTGGCCCGCTCACCAAAAGCCTGAACTCCGCGCGATTTGCTCGCACGATTGCAGGCTTGATTGAGGCGGGCACGCCGTCCCTTACAGCGATGGAGACTGCGCGCCACACGCTTAAGAACGTGGTCATGCGCGACGCTGTCACCAAAGCCGCGACCCGCGTACGTGAAGGCACAGCCATTAGTTTTGCGCTTAAAGAGAGCGATGTCTTTTCTCCGCTTGTGACGCAAATGGTGGCGGGCGGAGAGGCGAGCGGCAATGTCGGCCCAATGTTTTCTAAATCAGCCGATTATCTTGAGGGCGAATTTGAAAGTGTGACATCCGTTTTCTTGAGCTTGCTTGAACCGTTGATTATTATTTTTCTCAGCCTGATTGTCCTTCTGATTATCGGGGCCATATTTATTCCTATCCTGCGCCTCAACACGCTCGCTTTTTAACGGAGTCTCTCATGACAAAAACTGATCTTGAAAACCGCCAAAATGAGCACGGGTTTACGCTCGTGGAAGTCATGGTCGTGATGGTGATTATTGGATTGCTTGCGACATTTGTCGTTATCAACGTGCTGCCAAGCCAAGACAAAGCCATGGTCCAAAAAGCTAAAGGCGACATCCGCCTGCTCGAACAAGCTTTGGAAATGTACCGCCTTGATATGCTCGATTATCCTGATGAGCAGGTGGGACTAAGCGCGCTACGCACACTTCCCGCTGGCGCGAATAATCAAGACCGTTACCGCCAAGGCGGCTATGTCAAATTCCTCCCGCAAGACCCGTGGGGGCGCGATTATCTTTACCGTTACCCGGGTGAGCACGGCGTGATTGATATTTTCTCCTACGGTCAAGACGGCGAAGAAGGCGGCGAAGGTCAAGCCAAAGACATTGTGAGTTGGGAACCCTAACCCTGCGACGACGTGCAAACATATCGCGCGAAAGCGGCTTTACACTTGTAGAGCTTTTGATGGTGCTTGTCGTAATTGGTTTGATGAGCAGCGCCGTTGTCATGAGCCTGCCCAAAGACCCGCCAAAAATCCGCGCTATGAGCGAGTCTTTGCACACACAATTTAATCAAGCCGCGCAAGAGAGCTTATTATCAGCGACACCCGTTGCTTTTGGAGCCAATGCGGAGCGTTATAGTTTTTACAAATATGACGGGCTGACATGGATAGCAGCGCCTGCGCAGGACTGGCCAAAAGATATTAAAATCGCGCTTAACGTCGACGGCGATGACGTGAAATTTGCCGAGACTCTGTCACCCTTAGTCGTGTTTGAACCTAC
>CALLME010000021.1 GCA_938007945.1 uncultured Caulobacterales bacterium | reverse complement strand
CGCGAATTTAACGGCGAAGGCATTCAGCACATCGCGCTTATTTGTGACGACATCATCGCCTGTTGGGACAAGCTGAAAAAACAAGGCGTACCCTTTATGACCGCCCCGCCAGAGACCTATTACAAGATGCTGTCAGAGCGTCTGCCCGGTCACGGACGCGACGAAACGGCGCTCAAATCACGTGGTATATTGCTTGACGGTACGACAGAGGGCGGCGCCCCGCGCTTACTTCTACAGATCTTTGCGGAACCCCAAGTCGGCCCAGTCTTCTTCGAGTTCATCCAACGTGTCGGCGATTACAAAGACGGCTTTGGCGAAGGTAACTTCAAAGCGCTATTCGAGTCGATTGAGCGTGACCAGCTTGAGCGCGGCGTATTAGAGGTGGCACAATAATGAGCACATCACTAAGTTCTATAAAAACAGATGGCTTCCACCACGTCGCTTATCGCTGCCGCGACGCCAAAGAGACGGTTGAGTTTTATCAAACCCATCTCAATATGGATTTTCAACTCGCCATTGCCGAAGACCATGTGCCGAGCACTGGAGCCTATGACCCCTATATGCACATCTTCCTCGATGCGGGGAATAACAACGTACTCGCCTTCTTTGAATTACCCGAACAGCCCGACATGGACCGCGACCGCAATACGCCAGAATGGGTACAGCACATCGCCCTGCGCGTCGGAAGCCTAGATGAGTTACTCGCAGCGAAAGCGAGCCTAGAGGCCGCAGGCATAGAGGTACTTGGCCCGACCCATCACGGCATTTTCAAATCTATTTATTTCTTCGATCCCAATGGTCACCGCTTGGAACTCGCGGCGAACATCCATACGGCGGAACAAATGGAAAGCCTGCGCGCTGTAGCCCCTGAGATGCTTGCAGAATGGTCGGAAACAAAAAAAGCGCCACGCCATGCGGCTTGGTTGCATGAGAAAATTGCCGCAGAAACAAAGACATAGAAACGAAAGCTGATTAAATGAAACTTGCCTCCCTTAAAGATGGCCGTGATGGACGGCTTGTGATTGTTTCGCGTGACCTGACGAAGGCCGCTGATGCGTCTGATATTTCGCCGACGCTGCAAGCGGCTCTGGATGAATGGGACGTCGTCGCGCCGCAACTCGCCGCCCGTTACGAACTTTTAAATACGGGGCAAGTTGAGAGCTTCGCATTTGACCAAACTGAATGCGACAGCCCCCTACCCCGCGCCTATCAATGGCTCGACGGCTCGGCCTATCTCAACCATGTGGAGCTTGTGCGCAAAGCGCGCGGCGCGAAGGTCCCTGACAGTTTCTACGAAGACCCGCTCATGTATCAAGGCGGCTCTGACACCTTCATCGGCCCGCGCGACGCGATTGAAGCGGCGTCAGAGTCCTACGGCATCGACATGGAAGCGGAGATTACAGTCATTACCGACGATGTGCCGATGGGCGTATCGGCTGAAGACGCAGCGGAGCACATTAAGCTCGTCATGCTCGTCAATGATGTGTCGCTACGCGGTCTTATCCCGGGTGAACTCGCCAAAGGATTTGGCTTTGTACAGTCTAAAGCATCCTGCGCCTTCTCGCCCGTCGCGGTGACACCAGACGAGATTGAGGCTTGGGAGGACGGCACAATCGACCTGCCCCTCCTCGTCGATTACAACGGCAAGCCTTTCGGCAAAGCCAATGTCAAAACGGATATGACGTTTAATATGTATGAGCTTGTCGCCCATGCGGCGAAGACTCGGCACCTCTGCGCAGGTACAATCATCGGCTCTGGCACTGTATCAAATAAGTTCGAAGGCGGCGAAGGCAAGAAGATCAAAGACGGCGGTGTCGGCTATAGCTGTATAGCGGAAATCCGGATGATTGAAAAAATACAGACGGGCGAATTCATTACGCCTTTTATGCGCTTTGGCGATCGCGTCGGCATTGAAATGAATGACGCGGACGGCAAATCAATATTTGGCCGTATTGAGAATAACGTCGAGGCATACACCCCGTGATTCTTCACGGCTATTGGCGCAGTTCTGCAAGCTACCGTGTGCGTATCGCGCTAGCAATGAAGGGCGTAAAGGTTAAGCAAGTCGCTGTGAACCTGCGCGACGGCGCGCAAACAGATCCTGCGTATACAGAGAAAAACCCGCAAGGTTATCTACCAATGCTGGAACTCGATGACGGCACGCAGCTCATCCAATCCTTGGCTATTCTCGACTATCTTGATGCGACCTTTCCTGAGCCAAGTTTGATGCCAAGCGAGCCCATATTAAGGTCTAAAATACTTGCGGCCTCCATGATAATCGCCGCAGATATTCATCCCATACAAAATCTCTCCGTTCTCAAATATATTCGCGGAGAATTTGACGCTGATGACGCTGACGTCAAAACTTGGGCGCAGCATTGGATATTGAAAGGCTTCAATGCCTTAGAGACACTCGCGAAAGATTATAACACGCCGTTTCTGATGACGGACCGTCCTATGTTTTTTGAATGTTGCCTGATCCCGCAAGTTTATAATGCAAATCGATTTGACGTCGATATGGCGGCGTTTCCAAAACTACGCGCTATAAATGACGCTTGCCTCGCGCGAGAAGACTTTCAGTTAGCCATACCAGACAATCAGCCCGACGCGCCTTAAAAAAAATCACACGAAAAAGAATGCCAAATTGCGCTATTATCGCCTGTACGACTGACGCAGTGTCTCGTCCATAACAAGGCAGACTCATTGCCCCGTTCCGCATGAAACTCTACATAGATTGTTTTCTTATGGAATATCTATGCCGCTGTTCCGATAAACACTACAATCGCGAGGAGTGTTAGTTCCGCTTTCATCTCGTTAATCTTGGCCAAAATTGGTTTCTTGGTTTGCATATTAGTCTCCTTAAGTGTTTATCGACTTGTCTTTCGTGCAGATTATTTGATCCTATTTGGCCCAAGCCTCACCTGTTAAATCAAACTCAGGATAGAATTTCTGGTTTGCATAAGATGAGGATTAGGCTCACTCTATGGCCTTAAAGACTAGAACCAAGAGGCGCGAATGTTACCGCTGCCACCCGGGTTGAATTGACCTGCCCGACGCAAGCGGCGGCGCTTTACGATGGACGGCTGGGGTCCCCCTACACCACTCGAATATCCGATAGCGGACGCGCACAAATGCATCGGTATAGATTGTGACTGCATCTTTAGTTTAGCACCTGAGAACTCAAACAACTTTGAAACTCTACTTGATAGGTTCTGCGTTTGGTTAAAGCGTAACATCGTTTGTCTCCTGTTTTAGTTACAAGAGATAGATAGGATATAGCTTGCTATAGTTAAAATATAAATATACTATATTTCTTATAGTATTTAGCTATGTAAAATAGGCGAAATAATGAGACCCACTTTGAGGCAAATGGAATATTTGGTCGCTATTGCAGATTCAGGCTCTTTCGGGGAAGCGGCCAATCGTACATTCGTAAGTCAACCTAGCCTTTCAACCCAAATCAAAGATATGGAAGCACATATCGGCGTTCCACTACTTGAGCGTGGACGACACGGGGCCATATTAACACCTGTCGGGGCGGAAGTTGTTGCAAGAGCGCGCATTGTCCTACGCCAAGTCGAAGAAATTAAAGTCATGGGACGCGAAGCTAGCGGTACACTCGCGGGACGACTTAAGCTTGGCGTTCTCCCGACGGTTGGGCCTTATTTACTACCTCAAGCAACGCGAACGCTGCACAAGACTTATCCCGAGTTAAGATTGTTTGTGCGCGAAGAACGTACAACTGATTTACAATCGCATCTAACATCAGGGCATTTTGATGTCATTCTGTCGACACCTGAGGATCATCCCGACACAAAAACGCTCTCCATCGTCAAAGAAAATATTTATATTTGTGTCGCGCCTGACGACCCTCTTGCTATGACGCGAGATCCAGTGAAAATGAGCGAACTTAGAGGCAGAGAGTTTTTAACTCTGGGACACGGTCATGCCTTTGCGACTGTTGTTAAAAACATAGCTGCAGAAGCAGGCGCTATCACACACGGCGAATATGAAGGCACAAGCCTTGACGCACTGCGGCAGATGGCGGCTATGGGCGAAAGTATCGCTGTTCTCCCTAGCCTTTATGCTATTTCTGAGGCCAAGCGTGACCCTCAACTCATCGTACGGCCGATTGACCATGCTCTCGCGCAAAGACAAATCAGCCTCATCTGGAGAAAGTCATCACCCCTTGCACAAAAATTTGAAAAAATAGGACAAGTCATCAAAGACGTCGCCGAGGCAATTATGACCTAAGAATGAGACGTAAATTACAGGAAGAAAGATGGCTCCGCAAGCAGGAGCCAATAAAAATAAAAAAATATAATTAAAACAGTATCTTAATTGCTTTCAGTTTTGCAAAAAGGGCACATGGAGAGGCACCTAAAAGGGCACATTAAAGGGCACATCATGTTCTTTGCGAGTTTCGGACGTAAAAATCGTTTGCAAGTGACTACCTGATTCGTCCATGAAAACTCCCTACCATTCTCTCTCTTCAATCAGCTTAAAGATAGAATTCTTAAAGCTACCGAGTGTAGATCGACCTCAGGCCGTTTGAAACGATTTGTGACAGATGAAATATAACCTTACTCGTGCGAGATCCTTTTACTCATCATTACTCTATATATGCTGGAACATATTCTCGGCTCTCATAATAGGTCTTCCCCTACATCGCTCCAGAATGTGACATTTTTGCCACGACGGAAAATAATTATACAATCGTTTGTATTTATTGTTGCAATCGTTTGCAATCTGAGTCATGTCAGAATCGGAAGTGTCTGTAGGTGAGTCTTTTTGACTAGGCTTTCAGGCTTACAAAAAAATAAAAACTGGCCATAAGGGGAGATATCGATGTTTATTCGTACCAGCCAAAAACTACTCGCAACTGCAGCAACCGCTGCGCTGCTAACGTCACCTGCATTTGCCCAAGACGCTGATGTTGATGAAGTGATTACAACAGGTGTTGTGAGCTCAAAGGGTAAGAATAAGATTGATACATCAATCTCTGTCTCTTCAGTTAATTTGGAAACCATTCAAGATCTTGCCCCAACAAACCTTGCCGAGATTTACCGTAACCTTCCGGGTATTCGTTCAGAATCATCGTCCGGCGGCGGTAATTCTAATGTAGCAGTTCGTGGTCTCCCTATCTCAACGGGTGGTGCAAAATATTT
>CALLME010000020.1 GCA_938007945.1 uncultured Caulobacterales bacterium | reverse complement strand
AAAACGCAAGTTTTGATAGCTCGCGCGGATTTGGCCTGCGCTGCGTCGCGGGCGAGACCTCAGGCTTTGCGCAATCCACGGAAATAAGCACAGGGGCTTTGATGCGCGCCTCACAAGCCGTCGTCATGGCCAAAGACGGTCACGCAGGCTCGATGTCTGCCGCCCCTGCTCGTACGAACACGAAACTCTATCCCGATGTAGACCCCGTCGGGTCGCCGCTTTTTGGCGCGAAGGTCGATCTCCTCCAAGAGATTGACGCCTATTGCCGTGCGCTCGATCCGCGTGTCGTACAGGTCAGCGCCACGCTGTCCGGCACGCGCAAAGCCGTTGCTATTCTGCGCGCAGGCGGAGAGCGTTATGATGATGTGCGCCCGCTTGTGCGGCTCAACATTTCCATAACCGCTGAAAAAGACGGACGCCGAGAAAGCGGCTTTGCAGGCGCGGGCGGACGTGACGCCTATGACGACTTTATCAATCCAGAACGCTGGCAAGCCATGGCCAAAGAGAGCCTGCGCCAAGCGCTCGTCAATCTCGACGCAGTTGCCGCCCCTGCGGGGCAAATGGATGTGGTGCTCGGCCCTGGTTGGCCAGGTATCTTACTCCACGAAGCGATTGGGCATGGTCTTGAAGGAGATTTCATCCGCAAAGGCACATCGGCATTCTCTGGCATGCTGGGCGAACGCGTCGCGGCTCCGGGAGTAACGATTGTCGATGACGGCACGCTTGCGGGGCGTCGCGGCAGCCTGACCATTGATGATGAAGGCACGCCGACAAGCTGCACCACGCTCATTGAGGACGGCATCTTAAAAGGCTTTATGCAAGACCGTATGAACTCGCGCCTTCTCGGTGTCCCTGCCACAGGGAATGGCCGCCGCGAAAGTTTTGCCCATGCGCCCATGCCGCGTATGACAAATACGCTCATGCTGGGCGGTGATAAAGACCCCGAAGAAATTGTCGCGGATCTCAAAGACGGCATTTACGCCACTAATTTCGGCGGTGGGCAAGTCGATATCACAAGCGGTAAATTCGTCTTTCAATGCACGGAAGCCTATAAAGTCAAAAACGGCAAAATCGGCGAACCCGTCAAAGGCGCGACTCTCATCGGTGACGGCCCAACAGTGCTGACCCAAATCCGTCACCTCGGCAACGACATGGCTCTCGACCCCGGCATAGGTGTCTGCGGCAAAGCCGGCCAAGGCGTCCCCGTCGGTGTCGGGCAACCGACAGTGTATATTGAGAACCTGACCGTGGGTGGGAGTGCGGTTTAGCGGTTTCTTAAACTCGGCGTGCCACTTTCAGCCAATGGATGACTTTGAGACTTACCGAAATGCGGATGAGCAAGCGAAAGCAGAAATGCTAGAGCGAGCGCGAAAGAAGCCAAGTCATATTTCCTATGACAAATATGTCGTACCTACTGCGCTCACGATATCCGGTCGGGATACTGAAGAGATCGAATATGCGAGATCTGTATATACAGAACAATCCGCGAAAAATTCACTGGTCACGGCGTTAGTCGGATTACTCTTATTTGCAATTATTGGCGTGCCGCTGATGTTCACGTTTCTTTTTTAATTGGCCCATCCGCACTCACATCCCGACTCGCAATTCTCAAAAACTCTATCGCCGTAAAATTTTTTGCTTCACAAAAAGCTATAGTTTTGCTATAGTTCTATATGGAGACATTTTATACAGCCAAGGCGATTAAAGCGCTTCGTAAAATGCCGTCCAAAGACAGTCTCGCTCTACGAGAAAAAATTAGAACTTACGCGTCGGAACCTTCTAGGCCTCACCCATGGGTCAAACCTTTGATTGGCACGCAGGGACTTCGGATAAGACATGGTGATTGGCGCGCGATTTGTGTTTCAGAAACTGACATGACAATTCTAAACGTCGTTAAAATTGGTCATCGTCGCGAGATTTACAGGTAGGACTTTCAAATGGATACTGCTCTACAAAACCGTATAGAAAAACTTGAAGCCGTTATTCAGGCTCAAGGCCAACGCATACAGTCTTTGGAAAATGCGCTCGAAGATCGCGAGGATTTAGCGACCATCGCAGCCTATAGCTTGGACCGTGATGCAACCCTGCCTGGACACGTTGTCGATTCAATTTTGGATGATGGTCTTCATCCCATCAAGGCTGTGCGTGAGTGGCGCGCTCTGACTCAGACAGAACTTGCCGAAGCAGTTGAGAGCACCCCCGCCTATATTTCGCAAATTGAAACGGGGCAGCGTAAAGCAAGCAAAAAACTCCTTGGTAAAATTGCGAATGCTCTCACTGTGGATATCGGCTTGATTGTCGACTAATTCCTCCCTGATATCCCGACTCGCAATCCCCGCGCCCCTGCCCTATAAGCGCCCTTCAACTTTACTGGAGGGCCGAGAATGGCAATGAATTTGATGGATATGATTATGGCGGCAGCGGGTGGGCAAGCCCCTCAGCAGGTCGGTCAGCAATTTGGTCTCGACCAAAACCAAAGCCAAAGTGCGATTGCGGCGCTT
>CALLME010000019.1 GCA_938007945.1 uncultured Caulobacterales bacterium | reverse complement strand
GTGCGCAAATTGGTCGGCGGCGACGTCAAAACTGTGAAAATTACCTCTAAAAATATCGGTGACTTCCTTGGCGTTAAAAAGTTCAAGTTCGGCGAGACAGACTCCGATGATCAAATCGGCGTTGTCACCGGTTTGGCTTGGACCGAAGCCGGCGGTGACATTCTGACGATTGAGGCTGTGAACATGGCCGGTCGCGGTAAAATGACGGTGACAGGTAATCTGAAGGACGTGATGAAAGAATCGATTTCTGCGGCGAACAGCTATGTGCAGTCTCGCGCGCCGGAGTTCGGTATCAGCCCGCGCGTCTTCCGCTCCACCGACATCCACGTCCACGTTCCGGATGGCGCAACGCCGAAAGACGGCCCGTCAGCGGGCGCCGCTATGGCGACAGCAATCATCTCTGTTCTCGCGGGCATACCTGTGCGCAAGGACATTGCCATGACCGGCGAGATTACGTTGCGCGGCCGCGTGACGGCGATTGGCGGTTTGAAAGAGAAACTGCTCGCAGCACTGCGCGGCGGCGTGAAAACCGTCCTCATCCCGCAGGAGAATGAAAAAGACCTCGCCGATGTGCCGGATAATGTGAAATCCAAACTTGAGATCATTCCCGTCAGTCATATCGACGAGGTCCTTAAACTCGCGCTGATTAAGCCAATCGAAGCGATAGAATGGACCGCTCAGGATGAGGCGGACCTGGCCGGTGTGATTGCGCAAAACGAGGGCGGAACGGGCAGGGTGGTCGCCCACTGATTTCGATGAAATTGATTTAAAGAGCCGTCCTTTTTTGGGGCGGCTTTTTTGTCCGCCATGTCGACGGGATGAGCGGAATCAAAGTTGGGGAGTGTTCGATGAGATACTTGACCGTCTGCCGGCGGATTATTTCCTGTGTTCGTCCGCCGGACTAAAAACTTTGCCTTTGGTAAGCTGATTTGAAAAGCCGCCGCCGCGGTAACCATTCGCTCAAATCAATCCCCCGGATTGTTTGGCGGCGCTTTGCGCCGGCGCGAATAATGGTGGGCGGTAACGGGTTCGAACCGCTGACCCTCTCGGTGTAAACGAGATGCTCTACCAGCTGAGCTAACCGCCCTGAAAAGCGGGCCGCTGCACGCATTTCATGAAACGGGTGTATGCTACGGTCAAGGCGGTTTTGCAACGGTTTTTTGCCGGGAAATTGCAGCGGTGAAAAAAACGCATTTAACGGCAATATCAGCGTTGACGGGCAGGGCGGTCTTGTCTAGTAAGCTGCAACGTCGCGCAGACGATTTGCGCGGGTGTAGCTCAGTTGGTTAGAGCGCCGGCCTGTCACGCCGGAGGCCGCGGGTTCGAGTCCCGTCACTCGCGCCATTTCTTCGGGAATGGATAATTTAAGACTTAACAAGGCTTCGTTATAAACGGAGCCTTTTGTTTTGCGTATTTAGCTCGGAACTTTTGTTTGCGACAAGACGTTGTTTTTTCAGTGTCTATAGGGAAGTAAATTCTTAACGAATTCTGTATCAACTCCACTTACAAGACACTTGTGGGACGAAGCGCCCTGCTGATGATGTGAGCTTTTTGGTTGCCCTCACGTCATATTTGAGGCCTAAAAAGAGCTAAGCATAGTAGAGAAGGTTCTGAGACGATGAAAACACTGATTTCGACACGACGTATGTTACTTTGTGCCACTGTTCTTAGCTCTATTGTCGGAATTAACTCAGCCGCGCAGGCGCAGACGTGGAACGACATATCGGGATCATCTGTGAAATTTTCGGTTAAGGATGAAGGGTTACAGGCTCAAATCCCGACAATCCGTAAATCGCGACTAGTTCGCGTTGAAGACGCGGCCTTACGGTCAGTTCTCAACCAAGCGCCAGATGAGCAATTTGGCACCTCTCAAACCTATATCGACCTGCCTTTACCACACGGCGAAATGCGGCGTTACGCAGTTCAATACTCGCCGATTATGGCGCCTGCCCTCGCCAAGAAATTCCCTAGTATCCAAACTTACAGAGTTACGGATGTGAACGATCCCGACAATACGGGTCGTCTAGATATCACACCGAGCGGATTTCACGCTGTACTGAGCTTTGGCGACGATACAGTCTTTATTGACCCTGTCGGTGCGCAAGGCGAGTATCAAAGCTATTTCAAATCTGACTACACTGCCGAGCGGTCCGGACACAATCACGCGCCGTTTACTTGCGGCTCTCACGCAAAGCAGGCCCACGACAATCATCAGAAACGCAATCAAAACTACACGCCATTTGCCCAACGTGAGCAGAAATTCTCGTTCGGTTCAAACTTACGGACTTACCGCTTAGCTGTCGCTGCAACAGGTGAGTTCTCTCAGTTCCACGGCGGCACAACAGAAGGTGCCATGTCGGCAATCATCACAGGTATCAATCGCGTCAATCAAGTCTATGAACGTGACGTCGCAGTCAGACTACAACTTGTTGACAATAATTCAGACGTTATCTTTCTAGACGCGGCGTCAGACCCTTTTACGGATGATGATGCTGATGCCTTAATTGAAGAAGTCACGGCAGAAATTAATGAAAAAATTGGATCGGCAAATTATGATATTGGGCATGTATTTAGTACGGGCGGCGGAGGTTTAGCATCATTCGGCGTCGTCTGTGGTGACCAAAAGGCGGAAGGCGTGACAGGTAGCTCTCAGCCTGTGAATGACCCCTTCTTTATCGATTTCGTCGCGCATGAATTTGGACACCAATTTGCGGCAGCGCATACGTTTAACGGGCTTGCTGAGTCTTGCACTGGTAACCGGGCGGCAGATTCTGCCTATGAGCCTGGCAGTGGTTCTACGATTATGGCCTATGCAAGCCTCTGCGGCGAAGAGGACATTCAACCTCTTGCAGATGCCTATTTTCACGCGCGCTCAATTGAGCAAATAAGTGAATTTGTTGCCAATAGCGCAAGGGGCGGAAGCTGTGGAGCCACCATAAGCTTAAACAACAGAATCCCGGTCCCGGATGCAGGCTCTGACGGGCAAATCCCCCAATCAACACCGTTTATCTTAGCAGGTAGCGCCACTGATGCAGATGCGGGCGACACGCTAAGCTATGCTTGGGAACAATATGATCTTGGTGCAGCGACAAGAACACAGGCGCAAAACGTTGATGACGGCACACGCCCCCTCTTCCGCTCGTTTCCGCCAAAAAGCGCGCCAACTCGCACATTCCCGCAACCGAGTGACGTTTTGACGGGCACTTCGACCTTTGGTGAAACACTCCCCACGACAGATCGAGAATTGAACTTTCGCTTCACCGTGCGTGACAGCAAAGGTGGTGTCGCTGCGGATGATATGAAACTGACAGTTAACGCCGCAGCAGGGCCGTTTACAGTCACGGCGCCCGATACAGCCTCTTGGCAAGGCGGGACGAGACAGACAATTACTTGGGATGTTGCGAACACAACGGCAGCACCTATCAGTTGCTCAGCTGTGGATGTTGACTTATCTGATGACGGAGGTCAAACATTCTCAATAGTCGTTGCATCGGGAACTGCAAATGACGGTAGTGAGACGATTACCGTACCAAATATAGATACGACGACGGGACGTTTGCGTATCAAATGCGCGTCACAACCGTTTTTTGCTGTAAATACAGGCACAATTTCTGTTGCAGCATCCACCAATCCGCCGCCTAATCAGGCACCTGTTGCCGTCGCGGACAGTTTCACTGTTAATCAGGATAGCGGCGTGACAAATTTTGCCGTGTTGTTGAATGACAGCGACGCCGATGGCGACACGCTCACGGTTAGCGCAATTTCAGATATCAGCAATGGCGGCACCGTTGCAAATGCAGGCGGTGAAATAACATATCGTCCCGCGAGCGAGTTTAGTGGAACAGAGACGTTTAATTACACGGTTAGTGACGGAAACGGCGGCACTGCAAGCGCTCAAGTTACGGTAACAGTCACGCCTGCTCCTCCGCCTAATTCAGCGCCTGTGGCCAATAATGATAGTTTCACAGTTGACCAAGACAGCGGCGCCACGCGTTTTTCGGTCTTAAACAATGACACTGACGCCGACGGCGATACACTTTCAATCGCAACAGTTGGAACGCCAAGCAATGGCGGCACAGCCACAGTTGATGGAACGGCTGTTTCCTACCAGCCTGCGAATGGATATAGCGGAACAGAGACAATTTCCTATAGCGTGAGTGACGGTACCGCCACGTCTAACACTGCTACAATTACCGTCACGGTGACCGCGGCCCCAGCCCCGCCTCCGCCACCACCGCCTCCCCCTGTTACGACGACGTCCAGTTCGGGCGGTGGCGGAGGCAGCTTTGGCCTGTTTATGCTACTTCTCCTCGGCGCGGCGCGTAAAATCAAAGCGCTGCGGTTGAATCGCGGCCGTAACGATGAACAAGGAATGTCGTCATGAAATTTAAATTAAGTTTACCTATGTTCGCTATTGCGCTTGCTGCCTGTGCGCAGGTCACGAATGAGACGCCATTAAGCGAAACAGACTCTCTTTCTACAAAGTCCACCACCATAGTGACAGAACCGATGAACAAACTGACCCCCAATGCCGAGATGTCTGAAAAAGAACGGGACATAGTCGCTAAACTTGCGTGGCTAGAAACTGCTGACCCTGTAAGAGATGCACGCTTGGCCCTTGCTGACAGGTCCCAAGGCGCAATAGAACTTATAGCATTTTCAGGTCGAGGGAAAAGTTTCCCTGGACTGACCATGGCTGAATATGACGAAATTAAAAATCAAGTGAATTACCGCATGGCTGAAGGTAGTGGAGATACTCTCTATGGTCCCACGCACAAGCAACTACGTAAAGACTTACGTAATTATGCCAGCATTTATAATCGAACGATTTATGGGTCTCTTTTGAATTAGCCTTTCAGAGACGGTTGGTGCGCTAATCTTATTTGGCGAGACTGCGGCACATCGCGATAATTTGGTTTTCGATTTCTCTATTATCGATTTTTAGAAATGCGCTCGCAATGGCAGGGCCACGAGGATGTTGGTATAAATCAGTGCGCTGTGAATCTAAGGCCGTTTCGCTGTCAGACGCATTTTCATCTTCAATGCCAACAAAAAAAGCATTGGGTTTGCAGTTAAAAATTTCGCAAAACTGCCACAAGCGACTTGCACCAATGCGGTTGTCACCTCTCTCATATTTTTGAATCTGCTGAAAGGTGATGTTAACTTTGTCCGCCAACACAGTCTGGCTCATCTTAACCGATGTTCGCATCATGCGGAGGTTCGTCCCCACCACAACATCCACCGAATTAGCTGATGTTTTATTCTTTGTCATTTCAGTCATTAGTCCCTGCTCGCGCGAAATCGCGTCAATTATTGTTTTTATCTATATAAGAACATTGCGGCAAGAATGACAATCGCTTTCCAAGTTTTAGTTGGGTAGGAAAAAAATTGTATTTTTCAACTTATCGGGGTAATTGTACCTAAATGGGGTAGATGATGGAAGCGGGCATAAAAAATATCACAAATGTTTTGGACGTTATAAAACGTATCAATACTAAAACGACGATTGACGATATTTTCGAGGAACTAGACGGCTTTGCGCGCGGCTATGGATTCAAAACAACGTCCATTTTACCGCTTATCAATCCTGCGCTTGGGAAAGTAAATATTTGGGACGTGGGTCGGTCTAACTGGCCAGAGGAATTCCAAAAAAGATGGGTCGATAAACGCTATATCTTCCACGATCCTATCTCGCGGTTTGCTATGAAAAATCGAAGTGCGTTCGAATGGCATACGGCCTATGACCACGCTTCTCGTTTTGGGCAAAAAATTCTTGATGAGGCGCGCGATTTTTCTTTATTCGATGGGCTAGCTGTCCCTGTCATGTTCCAAAACTATCCGACGGGTATGATTTCCCTTGGTTTTGATCAATTAGAACTTAGCCCAAACGAAATAGCACAAATAGAACTTGTGTGTATTCATAGCTATACTCAGCTCTTGAAAGTCAGTGATATTGAATGTGATCTATCCTGCGAGACACTCACACCCAGAGAAATCGATGTTCTATATTATGCTGCGGCGGGCAAAACCAATTGGGAAATAAGCGCTATCTACAACATCTCCGAGCACTCAGTTAAAGATCACATGAAAAATATCAATCGTAAATTAGTCGCAAGCAACCGTGCTCATGCGGTAACACTTGGGATCTTATCAGGCCAAATCATTCCCTAGGCTGGCATTCACCCACCCCCTCTTTCGAGGGGTTTAAAAATTTCAATTTAAATTTAGGTCTATCCGTAAGGAGAGACTTATGATTGAGGTCGTTACCAGCGCGAATATGGCGCTCTATCAAGCTGAAATAGATGATATGTTCAAAATGCGTTACCGCACGGCGGTGGACGAATTAGGCTGGAAACTGCCTGATGCACACAATGGGTATGATATCGATTCCTATGATAGTGAGTCTACAGTCTACTTTTTAAAACTGGATGAAGATCGTTCCGTCAGAGCCTGTGCCCGTCTAAACCCCACATTTGGCGCAACGCTAATGGAGGACATATTCCCTGACTTTTGCGAGTTTGACACCCTCCCAAAAGCTCATGATACCTATGAACTTACCCGTTATCTGGTCGAAAAACGTGGCGCAACGCGTAGTGAGTTTCTCGAAGGTCGCGCGCATATTATCGTTGCCATAAATGAATATTGCATCGCAAATGATATTAATATCATTAGTTGGCTAACCTATAAGCAAAATTACCCTGAAGCCTGTCTACTGTGGGAAACAGAACCCCTAGGGCCTGCCAAGTATGTGGCTGATGACGGCGCAGAATACATCGCCGCACGGTCATATATGAATGAAGAGGGTCTCGCGCGTTGCCGTAAATGGGCCAAAGCCAAGCGCCAAATTGCGAACATGATTGTTCCGCTCAACTACGCCCCGCCCCAATTTGAGCCTAGTAAGGCGGCCTGAGCATCGTTCTAACCAAAATACAATAAGAGAGGGCGGACCATGCGAAGCCAGGATGAATTCTCAATTAAACAAATCGAAACGCTTTATAATCGAGCGGATGCGACGTCCACAGGCCCAAATGTGCTGCCTTTTCCAGGGGCATTATCGCCCACGGGTGAAAGCATCATTGACGACATACATCACCTGTTACGACAAAGCGAGCACAGGGATGCAGTCGAAGACCGCCTTCTTTGTGCACTCCAAGATATCGCAAAAATATTTATGACCAAGAAAGAGACATAAGATGTC
>CALLME010000018.1 GCA_938007945.1 uncultured Caulobacterales bacterium | reverse complement strand
GGACGTGGTCAATGCAGCAGGGGGAGAGGCGGTTTTAACCGATCCTGAGCTACCATCAGGATCAGACCGCGTCCGCCAAGCCGCTGATATTTTTGATCCTGACAACGCGTATGACATCGTGGTCAATGTGCAGGGCGATATGCCTACGCTTGATCCAGCTTTGGTTCAAACCATCATCGCGCCGCTTCAGTCAGACCCTCATTTGGATATCGTCACAGCCGCAGTGGAAACGCATAACCCTCGCGAAATCGAAGACCCAAATGTCGTCAAAGCCGTGGTCGCGAGCTCCGGCCGCGCGCTTTATTTTACTCGCGCCAGCGCGCCGCATGGCGAGGGCGGTGTGCTGCATCACTTGGGACTTTATGCTTATCGCCGGGCGGCGCTGAACCGATTTTGCGACTTGCCCCCATCGCCGTTGGAGCAACGTGAACGGCTAGAACAATTGCGCGCGCTAGAAGCGGGCTTGTCGATACACGTTTGCCATGTTGACGTTGCGCCTTACGGCGTAGATACAGAAGATGACCTCGCCCGCGCGCGCCAAATTTTGGGACACATATCATGAGCGGAATAATTGTCTATCAAGGCGAGCCGGGGGCTTACTCTCATTTGGCCTGTCAAAGCTACTTTCCTGATATGCGCCCGATGGCTTGTCTTAGCTTCTCACAGGCGTTTGCCAAAGTGCGCGCGGGCGAAGCACAGCTTGCAATGATACCTGTCGAGAATACGGTCGCGGGTCGTGTCTCTGACGTATATCACCTGTTACCCGAAGGTGGCATTTACATCACGGGCGAACATTACCTCCCCGTGCATCACCAACTTCTCGGTGTGCCGGGCGCAAAACTCGACGATATTAAAACTGTCCGGTCTCACCCTATGGCGCTAGGGCAAGTGCGTAAGCGCCTTGAAAGCCTGAGCATTACCCCACAAAATGATGTTGATACGGCGGGGGCGGCGCGCGCTGTAGCCGAGCTTGGCGATAAATCAATCGGCGCAATTGCGAGCACACTTGCAGGCGAGACTTACGGGCTTAAGGTTCTAGCAAAAGACATAGAGGATGCGGCCCATAATACCACGCGCTTTATTGTCCTGTCCAATACGCCGCTTCGGATCCCGCAAGGTCGCGAGCCGGTTGTCACAAGTTTCGTGTTCAAAGTCCGTAACTTGCCGAGCGCGCTTTACAAGGCATTGGGCGGCTTTGCGACAAACGGGCTGAACATGACAAAACTTGAAAGCTATATGGTGGACGGCTCTTTCTGGGCGACACAATTTTATGCTGACGTCGAAGGCCATCCGGATGACGACGCCATGAAACACGCTATGGACGAGCTCTACTTCTTTTCGGACACCGTGCTCATGCTCGGCACCTATCCTGCCCATCAGGCGCGCCTCACGCGCACGCAGAAAGAGACATCATGATGAAATCTAGCTTTACTATGCCATTCGCGGGCAGCGATCTTGACGAATGTGAGCATAAGCGCGGCCAAGCTGAACTTGAAGCCTTCCTCAATGATGACAGTGCTTGCGCGATATTATTTGACCAAGGCCGACCCTCTCTGCGCCCGACTGGCGGACTTAAAATGGTACACCCGAAATCACTGGTCGGGCAGAATATCGCCGACCCAGGGCCGTTGTTTTTAGGGACGCGCGATGGTGTGCCGATTTTTGCGTTTCATATCGCGCGCGAAAACGACGTTACAGAAGCTGAGAGTTTTCAGGATATGCGTGTCGTGGCGCGACAACTGTCTCCAACAGAGCTCGCGCTCGCGGGACGGGCCAAGGCGCTTCTTGAATGGCATGCGAGCCATACCTATTGCGCGAAATGTTCAAAACAGTCTTTCCCACAACGCGGCGGCACATCACGCAAGTGCCCTGCCTGTGGGACAGATCATTTCCCGCGTGTCAATCCTGTGACGATTATGCTCGTGATTAACGGCGATCAATGCCTGTTGGGGCGTGGTCATGGCTGGCCCGACAAGACGTACTCAGCGCTCGCAGGATTTATCTCACCAGGTGAGACCATTGAGGAGGGCTGCGCGCGTGAAATTTTTGAAGAGGTTGGTGTAACCGTCACAAACCAACGTTATGTCTTCTCCCAACCGTGGCCATTTCCTAGCCAGTTAATGATAGGACTCATCTGCGAGACGACGGATACAGAACTCAAAATTGATCCCAAAGAAATCGAAGACGCCAAGTGGTTTACGCGTGAGCAAGTTGAAGCTGTATTTGCAAAACGCAGTGAAGTCTTCAAACGCCCTCCACGCTTTACTATCGCGCATCAGCTTCTTCGTCACTGGCTAGCCGAAACGGATTAGTTTTGCGATTAGTCCCGCAGGATGTTGGGCCAGCGTTTATCTGCCTCTGCGATGAACTCGTCTTTATCGGCGAGCCATTGCGTTTGGATGCGGGCGTTGAAGTTCAGATATAATTTTCCGTCTTCGACTAACCACTGTTTTGGCGAGGCTTTGGCAAGTTTTCCGTGTGCAAGTGCCCAGGCGCAATAGCCGCCATATTGCGGGATAAAGGCTTCGGGGTTGGCTTTAAATAAATCAAGGTTTGCTCGTGATGAGAACCGCCACGTTACGCCGAGATGGTTGGTCATATAACGCTTATCGCCTTTCATCGGCTTGCCAGAAAAATAGCTCACCGTGTCATAGCCACCGACTGCGATGGAGTTTCGCAGGGGTGTGTAAATTGGTGCGCTGTCAGCAAAGGCAGGCGCGGCGACAGTTACAGGAGAGAGCAAAGCCGTTATCACGGCGATGGTTTTTAAGAGTTTCATACTCTTAATATAGGGGCTGCATGCGTTGGGTGCAATTCACGGTGAGGTGAGAGGTGGAAGGCTGAACACTGACCCGAATAGGATTCGTTGTGGCTGCTGCGTTCCCGCCCTGACCAAGTTGGCGAAA
>CALLME010000017.1 GCA_938007945.1 uncultured Caulobacterales bacterium | reverse complement strand
CTGCGCGGCGCGCAAGGTGATGACACGATTAATGGCGGCGCGGGTAATGATACGCTACGCGGCGAAGCAGGGGCGGATACGTTCGTCTTTGCACAAGGCGGAGACAGCGACACCATCATCGACTGGTCAGATGCAGAGGATATGCTCGACCTCACCGACTTTGGCTTCACCGACGCGGCCGCCGCCATGGCGAACGCGACACAAATCGGAAGCGATGTTGTCTTCACCATGGGCGCAGACACCATCACCATTGAGGACACAACGCTGGCCCTGATTGAGGATAATTTGGTTGTCTAAAGCGCAGAGGCGCTCTCAGAGAAAAACAAAGCCCCGCCCTCAGAGATGAGAGCGGGGGTTTTGATTTTTAAGTTTCACGCGTCACTCTAATTTCACCATGCAATAGCGCGGTTCCTTTAACCAATCAGATTATCGGTAGCGCGCTTGATGCCGCTTATTTGCTCGGTGAGCTCAGACAGGCGCACATCTGTGCTCTCTAATCGCCGCTCACCGATAAAGCCGTCTTCCGTGTCGACATCAGCGCGGCTCTCTGCGCCAAATAAACGGACAGGGTAATTTCACCGCCGAGTTTGGTTATGGATTTGGCACCGACCCCGTGAATGCACAGGATGGGGACCGCTTACCTGGTTCACCCAAAACACAGTTCTCAGTCTTTGGCGATTATCGTCATCCACTCTCATCGGGTGACGAGGTCGTCTCTATAGCTATTAAAAGCTCTACCAGAGAATGGAGAAAGTTTACGGGCGCAGGTCAACACGCACGGCGTTGATCACGCAGACGTCTCGCATCACACTAAGCGTCGAAACTACGGAGCTATTGGACAAGAGATAAAACTGCTTGTTCGACAGATAAAAAATTGGTGGAGCCTAGGGGAGTCGAACCCCTGACCTCTTGCATGCCATGCAAGCGCTCTACCAACTGAGCTAAGGCCCCTGAGCGTCTCGTCAAAGACGAGGCGCAAATGTCTCGCGTCGCGAGGCACAAGCATTTCACCTCTGGTGAAATGTTAGTATGTAAATATCCCAAACCTAGACGGTATGTGAGACAGTGTTGCAACAGATTTATCGAAATAAACTGCGGCAATATTTGTCGCCCCTATTAAATAGAGGCCCTGTGGGATGCAATAAAAATCTAGCTTCCCGCATTATAATTAGGACTTAAATCTCAACCTCTTCGACATCGTCGTCATCGGCATCATCTGCGTCTGGCGGCGGAAGTTCATTGTCATCATCATCGACAAGGGCCGCGTCGGCATCATCGTCTTCGTCCTCTGAGAAGCCGTCCATATTGTCACGCTCTTCGTCGTCGTCACCGCCGCCAATAATGGCCGCGTCATCACCGTCAAGCTCAAGCTCTTTGGCCTCTTGCTCTTCTTCATCAATATCGTCTTCATCAACGTCGTCGGCATCTTTTTTCTTGCCTTCTTCAGCCGCGAGCTCTTCGTCGTCGTCCTCATCTGACTCGGCGTCGTAATCTTTGAGAGGGCCTTCTTTTTCTTTCATGGCCGCAAGTGAGGCACCTGCCAGCAACTCTTCAGGGTCAAAGCTATTTTGGCACATCGGACATGTGGCCGGGACCTTTGTGAGGTCATAAAACTTTGCTTCGCACTCGGGACATGTGCGTTTTGTACCCAGATCAACTTTTGCCATGAGACAGACCTATTCAAGCTATGTGTGCGCAGTGTTATCTCTAAAAGGAGGCTTGCGAAAAGCGCGGCTGAGCGATAGACCAAGCGTCCTTTAAACACCATATTTAAACTAGAGGGCGTCTTAGCGCGCCTATAGGTCAAGTCAACTGGGAAATCGCATTATGAAAGCTCTCTCGCAGTTAAGTCCCGCACTTCGCGGCACTGTGCGCGCCCCAGGCGATAAATCTATCTCGCACCGCGCCATGATTTTTGGCGCTATGGCCAAGGGCATAACAACAGTTGACGGCCTACTTGAGGGCGATGATATCATGGCGACCGCACAAGCCATGCGTGATTTTGGCGCGGATATAGAGAAACGCGATGACGGGCAGTGGCACGTCACAGGTTGCGGTGAGGCGGGTTTTAAAACGCCGTCAAATAAGATTGACTGTGGTAATGCGGGCACAGGCGTGCGCCTGATAATGGGCGCGGCGGCAGGTTACGGAGTCACCGCGACTTATATTGGGGACGCGTCATTGTCGTCACGTCCTATGGGGCGTGTGCTTAACCCGCTTTCTGAGATGGGGGTGAAGGCCGTGTCACAAGAGGGCGGGCGATTGCCTGCGACCTTATCCGTGCCAGATGGTCTCACCGCGATTGATTACACGCCGCCCCACGCCAGCGCGCAGGTTAAATCCTGTCTTTTGCTGGCAGGTCTAAACGCCAAAGGCACGACCAGCGTGACGGAACCGACCCTCACGCGCGACCACACAGAAAATATGCTTCGCGCTTTTGGGGCCAAGGTCGAGAGCCAGACGCGGTCCGTGGCGGGCCGCGACGGGCAGACGGTAAAAATTGCGGGCGGGCAAAAACTGCGCGCGACTCATATTGATGTACCAGGCGATCCGAGCTCTGCGGCCTTTATCATTGTCGCAGCCCTCATTACGCCAGGGTCCGACGTGGTGGTTGAAAACGTGATGATGAACCCGACGCGTACGGGCTTGTTTGAAACCCTCATAGAGATGGGCGGTTTTATTCGCATGGATAATTACCGCACGTCGGGCGGTGAAGTGATTGCCGATATTTCGGTCAAACATTCCAAGTTGACGGGCATTGTTGTGCCGCCGCAACGCGCGCCGTCTATGATTGATGAATATCCCATCCTTGCTGTCGCGAGCGCTTTTGCCAAAGGGCGAACCGTGATGGACGGTATTAATGAGCTGCGCGTGAAAGAAAGCGACCGTATCGCGGCGACAGAGGCGCTACTGGTCGCAAATGGTGTGGAGGTCAGCAGCACAGAGACGGGCATGACCGTTATTGGCGGCGCGGGGGCAGAAGTGCGCGGCGGCGGGCTTGTTACGACACATCACGATCACCGCATCGCCATGAGCGCGCTTATCCTTGGCCTGCAAGCGAGCAACCCTGTCAGCATTGATGACGCCTCTATGATTGCGACGAGCTTTCCGAGCTTTTTTGATCTCATGGACGGGCTCGGCGCAAAGATTGAGCTGGGCTCTTAGGTGCCCGTTATTGCGATAGACGGGACGTTCGCGAGCGGGAAGGGCACGCTCGCCAAAGCGCTCGCCGCCCATTACGGTTATCACTATCTGGATACGGGAAAGCTCTACCGCGCCGCCGCGCGCGATGTTTTGCTCGCAGGCGAGGACCCCAATGATGCGGGCGTGGCCACGCGTTTCGCCAAAGCGATCGACCCCAGCAGCTTGGATGACCCAGGCTTGAAACAAAGCCAAGTCGCCGCCGCCGCCTCACAGCTTGCGGTACATAAAACGGTGCGCGCAGCACTGCTTGATTTTCAGCACAGATTTGCCGCCAAGTCGCCTGGCGCGGTGCTTGATGGTCGCGATATTGGCACAGTCATCTGCCCTGACGCGGCGGTGAAACTTTATATAGATGCCAAGCCCGCTGAGCGCGCCCGCCGCCGCCACGCAGAGCTTGTCGGATACGGTGAAGACATCAGCCTTGAGACCGTGGCGGCTCAACTCGCCGAGCGCGACGCGCGGGACGCAGGCCGCACGGAGGCTCCGCTTAAAGCGGCCCCAGACGCGCATTTGATTGATACGACGGATTTAAGTGTGGAGGCGGTGTTTGAGATGGC
>CALLME010000016.1 GCA_938007945.1 uncultured Caulobacterales bacterium | reverse complement strand
TGGCGATGATTGAGAGTATCGGGTCATCGACCCGGATAGAGGGCGCGAAGTTAACAGACGCCCAAGTCGAGACGCTTTTATCAGGCCTCAAAACAAAGAGCTTTCAGAGCCGAGATGAGCAAGAAATCGCCCGCTATGCTGATAACTGAAAACCATATCAGGCAAATTCATAAACACTTTTACGACACAGCACGAAAGTCTGAGCAACGTCACGCCTGCGGACATCTACTTCGGCAGAGCACAATCCATTTTAAACCACAGAGAAAGGATCAAGAAAAAGACCATTGAACATCGACGCTCGCAATACCGCAAAGCCGTCGCTAAATATCAACCAAAAAGGGGGGCAAAGCCTCCCTTAGCCTGGGCCGAAACCTGTGCCATTTTTATATAACGACGAAGAATATAGATTTTACAACTTGCAACTATGGTTAGCTATCGCAACCGTTTTTTGAGTCGCTGAACCATCTGCAATATCTGTGCGTGGGGAAGCACTGTTCACATCAACACCCTGAGCGCGGATGTCTTTTTCCATCATCATATAGCTGTGGCCTTCTCCTAAAAGCTGGAAGCGTGAGGCGACACCATTTTCAGCACAAGAGACGAGCCGTTTTTCGAAATAAGGGCCTGCACGAAAGTTTTGTCGCGTGACAATAACGCGGTTATTATTTGTAGTCGCCTTTATGGAGGCCGCGTAAACCCGCGCGTCTTTATCCGAGGGTATTTTTATGCGTTTTAAGGACACATCATCCACTGAATTTGATCGGCTAAAGCCTGCTGAGCGGCGGCGCTTATTGTCAAATCGGGCCCATGTGAGTTGATCCGTCGTCATGTAATTTGCATTCACCCATTTTTCTGCAGACCCAGATTTGCTAATCCGCAACCAGTTTTCAAACCGATCATAAGCTTTGACCTTTTGTCCAAGCTTGAGCATTCCACTGACATCACCGGCAACTGGATTATCCCGCACCGGTAATCTATCAGCGTCTACCCAATAATTAATAGGCTCCACTTCCCGGACAATTCGGCGTGTAGATCTTGGAGTTTCTTGATTAGATAGCTCGACGGGCTGCGCTGTTGTTGCAGTTTGCGCAGTCGCTGGCATCGCTATTAAGGTCGTCGAAACAACAAGACTTGCCGCTAGAAAAACAGGACTATAATTCATCATGAAATCTCCATTTATGGTTCGATTAGATAATGAGACCCAAATCATAATATATGGTAAATAAAGGCTTAACGTTAAATAAGGCCTGCACGGTGCAGCCTATTGTTAGATAATGAAAGCCCCCTGCGATGCAGAGGGCTTTCATTAGTCTTTGGTTGTTTTGCTGAGGGCTAGAACTTGCCTACAACATTTAGATACCAGCCAAGATCATCTTCTTTGCTGGTCGCAGCAAGGTATTCCTCCTCAATTCCGCCCCATGTCAAACCGACACCGATTTTAGCATTGTCATTCACGTGACGGTAGACACCTAGGAGACCGCCATCGCGTACAATGACGCCATTGCCAATATCCAGCCTACGACCTTCAAGTACCGCGTCCCATTTATGGGTCGCATGGAAGTCGAGGCGAATAACCGCTAGTTCTGCTTCGGAGCGTGTGAAATCTAGGCTTTCACGAGAGCTCGTCACCGATCCAGAACGGTAGGCGTATTTACCGCCTAAGGTGAAGCGCGGCGCAATGTCATAGCTCGCATCAATAGAGGCAATACGACTCTTCTGGCGGTAATTTATGGCTTCTCCGTTGAAACGCTGCGAGGTCGGAGACAAGTCTTCCAGCCAGACAAGCTTGGCCAAGAGATTGAAACGATCATCCCAGATTGGACGATAGGCAGCTGCTAGAGAGGCTTCTGTAAATTCAGCCTCATTAAACGTCTGCGGCCCGAGCGCGTCATCAGCACTTGACTGATCAGAGAAAGCGAAGTTCAGCTTACCTTGCAAGCGCAGCTCTTCTGACGCGAGATAACTTGCCGTAGAACGAAGGAGCCAAGCATTGCGAACATCATTCGTGTCAATATTTTCGTCCTCACGCCATTCACCCGTCACACCAACTTTGACGCGATCAGAGGCAAAGCCGATATTGGCCGAGAAGGCTTCACGGTCAATATTATCAATACGGCCTACCTCACCTGAGAGACCAAATCTCCAGTTTCCAGGCTCATAGTCGACGCCATATGCATGCGTGACGCCGTTCACACCCAGATCATTGAGTTGCAGGCGTTCTTCGCCGTAAACAGACAGTGCATCTGAATAGCGGCGGCGGGCGCCAAGATTAAATGTGCCAAGGTTTGATTGTGCGCGGGCGTTCAGCGGAAGTTCGTAAGAAACGTAAGACTGATTGCCGTTACCATGCTCATAATTCAGCGAGGCTCTCGCACCAAGTCCATCTTCACCAACGGAGACTTCACCGCCACCAAGAATTTTCTTGGAGAGGCGCATTTCTGCCCCGACGCCAACTCTATCCGTCGTGCGCTGGTTATCACCCTGAATACCGGCCTGACCGAAAGCGTAAACATTGCTATCGTCGTCAAATTTGTAATCAATGCGACCGCCAAGAGACGTACCCGAATTGCCGCGTGCATCATCATTAAATGAGGCACCGACAGAGGCTGTAATATGCTCATTCGCTTTATAATCGAGGCTTGCTTCAGCAAAACTATTCGTACCGATAGTTTTGTCATTTGTCACATCAGCACGTGCAGAGAGGTCAAACAAATCATTCAAGGCAAGGCTTAAGCCGCCACCAAACTGTTCGATTTGTTGGTTGGTCGATTCTGCATATCCTGCAAAGCCAGCATCGCGCTTACGCCAGTAAGCATAGGATGAACCATCAAGATTAAACCCATCAACTTCTGTAAAGTCTACGGCAGCTTCGATAGCATAGGCATGTGCCGAGGCTCTATTCACCAGGCCGCCAGTTGCAAGCGGGTTATAGGTAAAGCCGCCATCAATTGAGCGGAAAGTCTCAACGCCTTCGCCCTTAGTTTTGGCAATTTCGCCTTTCAAATATGTACCTGCCGCATATTGCAGAGTCAGGTCTAATTCATAAAGATCTGAATCCAGACCGCCGTCGGTATCATGATTATATGTCGCGCCAAGCTTGATGTGATCACCAAACCAACGTGACCCACGCATGCCGTAATTAGCGGCGTTATCAGCTCCACCTGTTAGCGGTGTAAACTCATAATCAATGACGAGAACCGTTTCGTCTCCAGACAGGCTACCATCGCGGAAAAGACGCCCATCATCCACACTGCTGCCCAAAGGCTGGTTCAGAATTACGCGGCCTTGGATAAAGTCCATATCGTAATCAGCACCATAAGTGAGGCGGCGGCTTTCAAAGACCAGCCCTGAAACACGGTCACGCGTTTCAATACGTAAGATTTCAGACCCAATCGCAATATCGCCGTTGCGGAGATAATAGACGCTCCCGCCTGTTCCGCGAAGCTCGTCACGGCCTTGACGTGACCCCCCCTGCGCCACAAAGGCTGTGAGACGCGTACGCTCATCACCAAACTTAGTTTGATTACCGTTTTCGTCCCAATGCAGCTTGGCGCCGTAAAGCGTGCGCTGAACGCGGGCAAATTCGGTATCATTAAAGTTGGTTTGGTAATTTCCCCAAAGCGCGTAGTCATCATCACGTTCGATGCGGGCGTAGAATTTACCCGATGTCGGTGCGTCTTGTTCAATTGTGCTGTCGTCACCATAAGTCGGGTAGAAACGCTCAGGGTCGAGACGGCGCAGAAGCTGACCGAGGTCTTTATCATCCAGACCGCTAAACAGGTTCTCAATTTCTGCTTCGCCTGTATCAGCCGTCGCCGTGACCGCCCAGCGGTCATTGAGGCGTGAACGCACATAGAATGCCACGCGACCTTCTTCGAAGCTGCGGTCGCCAGAGGCGTCCTCTGTGATGTTCTCACCAACAGTAGCTTCAATTTGAGCCACATAGAATGTGTCTCTGTTTTTGACATCTACAGTGCGAAGAATACGGTTTTCTGTCCCGTCAACTCCGGCAACCCGCACGTCTACAGACTGCTCACCTGTCGGCAATATCTGCTCGGCGACAAATTTACCGTCATTATCGACTGTAATTGTTTGCCCCATAATACTCACCTGGTCACCAGGGACATTGCGGCCATAGACCCGCACGGAACCCCCGCGGACACGAATATTATCATTCAAGATAGAATTATGCCCAAATGTCATTTGGCTTTGTTGACGCCAGCCTTCCTCCGTGGTGTCCGTTTCTGTTGAGCCCAAATTAAGGGTCTTAGGCGCAGTTTCGTCAAAGTTACCTTCGGCGTCATATACACGCAGAACATAGATCATTGTTTCAGGTGTTTTCTGTGAGCGCAATTTACCTTCATTGACGAATAGGCTGACCTCGCCATCAACAACATCTGCCGTTGCGAAAGGCGCTCCGCGCGTAGATCTATCTGCATCAAAGACGCGAAGCTCCGCACGCTTAATAAACGCGTCATAGTTCCAATATGTTTTGCCGCGAATGACCCGCCCTTGAGGCGTCGAGACGACATCAGCATAAGCGTTAAGACGCTTGACCATATCGAGCACTGTTGTCGTCGTTTCGATTTCCATACCTTCGACATAAGATGACGTTTTATTACCCCATCCGATCCAGCGCATTAAACGGCCTGGACGTGCAGACTCTTCGCTGCCTCTATCGCGGCGCCCGCCATAGCTATTGGGTGAGCGGCGTGTATCGCTTTGTAGCGCGCGAGACCCTCTTGAGCCGCGCAGACCTGCCTCGCGTTGCGTGTCAAATCCGCTGAAGTCTTCATCATCGAAATTGTCATCGTCAGAGCGCTCTATCGTGCCGTTATCATTGGCAAAGAAAGCCACGCGGTCACGATTTTCATCCGCATTAACTGGTCGGTCAAAACTTTGGCCGCTCGCTGGAATATCGTCACGTGTAAATGCTTTCGCATCACCCCAGCTGGCTTCCATAGCAATGTCGTTGAACTGATCACGAGACACGTCACGCACCATATTCATCGTTAGGCTTAGCGCGTTTTGCGCTGTATCCACATTTTCAAGCTCATCTGCGTGATAAACGACAATCGCGCGGTTAGACACTTTGTCCTCAGCGAGCACAGTCATAATACGCTTGGCCGCTTCGGGAAGTAACATGCCAGACTGAGCATCAAAGTCCGCTGTAAACACATCAATACGAAGCTTTGGACGGTGCGCTGCACCAAAGTTCATTTTGACAAACTTACCACGCGTTGCCCGCACAACACGCGGGTTTTCTGTCGTCGGCGAGTAACCGAGTGGCAGGCTGCGGACATCCGTCTTGAGCAAGAAGTTAGATCCGCGTTCGCTATTTGCAATAATCGCGCAAGGGATATGATAACGGCCATATTGGTCGGTCGTAATGATGTCGCCGTTCACTGTTATGAGGCGCACAGCTGGCAAGCCTGGTTCCCCATCATCTGGATATCCATTGTGGTTCACATCATCATAGACGCGCCCAATGACAGGTGTGCAATCAAAGCTTGGCTCTGGGATATAGTCAACAACCGCTGTCGCAATTTCAGAACGCGTGCCCGTACGCAGGCTTTCAACATAAGCTTGGTTCTCATGCGCGCCGAACTGAACATTCGGACCCGCCAAAAGACGCAAGCTAACAGAGAGAGACTCGCCCGCCTGAAGCGCGTTAAGCGGCTCGGCGTTTGCCTGATTAATAGGCCAACTCAATACACCGCGAGCCGTGACATCAGGCTCGATTGAGAGAGACTGCTGCGCGCTGGAAATCACAGCTGTATTAGGAATATAAGCAAAGCCTTCTGGCAAGCGGTCAACTATACGCAGATCCGTCATTGTCGATGCCGAAGCATTCGTGACATCTACAGTATAAAGAACAGGGTCCCCGATTTGCACCGTGCGCGGCTGAGCCGTTTTCGTCACTTGCAATAAATTTGCATTTGAAAGCGGTAGTAAGTTCACAGCCGCATTCGCCGTGCTCTCAACAACTTCACCATTAAGCGGCCCTGTTGCAGACACCATTGCCGTATTGACAAATTGCCCATCAGTGTTCGGATTAATAATAACGTCCATTTCAAGAACAACTGTTTCGCCAGGTGATAGGTCTCCCACACCATTAAGCATGTCTATATCGGTCACGCCGTTATAAGTGCGGCTTTCATTATCTTTAAACCCTGCCGGGAATTCCGTCACGCGACACTCTTTAACCTCAACACGGTCTGCGCCAAAGACGGAGCCCAAATCATCTGAGATTTGCAAGTTTTCAATAAGCGTCTGCCCAACATTGGGTGCAGTCAAAGTATAGGTCACCTCTTGGCGGCCATCCTCTAGGATACGCGGCGTTGGCGACACAGTTTTAACCAAGGACACTTCAGGCGTACCGCAATTTTTCATCGGAATATTGTTCATAAAGATCGCTGGGTCACCGGCTTCGAAAGTAAAGTCGAAGTAGAATTCCGGATTTGCGGCCAATGAAGCATCCGCCAAGCGGCCTGTATTTCCAACTTCTGATGACCCAAGAATTGCAGGATTTTCAGGTAATCGAGTTGTTACATCGAGCGCTGTTGACTCAACAAGACGCGTTGTGCTTGGCACGCCGCTTGTTGGATATGTCGGCGTCAAGGTGTAATCGCCCGGAGCCGTCACATAGAACTGGAAGTATCCGTTTGAGCCATCTTCCACGATAACGATGTTATTGGCGCTGCCAACAGAACTATTTGTGCCGAACGGGCCCGAGACGGAAATGCCGCCGCCTGTCAAAATCTCTGCGCTTTCTTCACAATAGAAGTAACCTGTTGGGTCATAATCTTCTGCATCAACAACGCCGTCGCCGTCTCGATCAGCCGTCAAGCTTTCAAGATTATCAGCTGAGCCATCACCATCAGTATCAATAATCGTCAGAGGCGTTGGATTTACGTCCTCTTGCGTATCTGGCGTAATCGTTGGGTCATTTGAAGGCACATCAAAGTCTAGATCGCTTGACTGACCAATCGCAGTATTGCCCTGAGCTGGACCGCTAGCGGTCGTATCAATACGAACATTAATTGTAACGCTGCCAGCTTCGCCAACAGGCAGTTGAGGCTGACCTGACAAGATATTGATGTCAGCACTGCCGTCATAATCCTGATTGACGGATCCATCCGTAAAGCCTGTGATTGACGCTGTCGGCGCGGCATAGATAACAGCCGGCGCGAGTGCTGCGGCAAGATCATCTTGAAGCCGTAAGCTTGTCAATGTGACGTTACCCGTATTTTCCATAACGATTTCATAAGTCACGTCATAGATTGGGCCGCCAACTTGTATGAGCTCAGCTACGGTTTTAGTGACAACCATGTCTGGCGTGCGCAGACCTTCTACGGTTACGCTCACAGGATCAGAACTTGTCGTGCCAGAAACAGCGCGTGCAATATTGGTCACAGATCCCAAATCGACGTCTGGCTGTGTAATTGTGTAATCAGCGCTACACGTGATTGTCGCTTGAGGACTTAAGCCCTGAGCCGTTACGGACGGACATATGACAGATGGGATTTTATCATCATCAACTGTAATTGCCGTCATCAAAGTGGCGTTACCTGTATTAGTCACGTCATATTCGTAAGACACGATATCTCCTGGCGCAGAGAATGTCTGCGTGACTGCCCGCTTCACAATAGCAAGACTTTCGATAATATCCGCATCAACGGTGACGCTATCAGGCGCAGATGAAATTGTACCGTCAGTGGCGCTCGCAATATTAGTCACAAAGCCAGCATCCAAGTCAGCCTGTGTAACGGCGTAGTTTGCGGCGCATGTCAGGCTCACATTGGGCGCAAGGCCGCCTGCTGGAAGTGCTGGGCAATTCACGCTCGCGATTTTATTATCAGAGACTGTGATAGGGCGATTAAGCGTAACATTACCACTATTAGTCACTCTATAGTCATAGCTGATAACATCACCAACCGCTGAGAACGCCGTTGCTGTTGTTGATTTCTCAATCGACAAAGCGGGTGTTTGCGTGGCGGATACTGTCGCTGTGTCAGCGTCAGATGTCACTGTGCCGTTAGACGCTGTGGCAATGTTCGTCACCGCGCCTGCATCAATGTCAGGCTGCGTCACGCTATAATCTGCTGAACAGACATGCTCTGCGCCTGGAACAAGGCCGCTTGCAGGAAGTGCAGGACATGCGATTGCACCAATTTTATCATCCGCAATAGAGATAGCGTCAGTTAGCGTTACATTACCTGTATTCGTGACAATAAAGTCATAGCTAAGAATATCACCAACCGCAGTAAAGTCATTGGTTCTCGCAACTTTCTCAAGCGCAATTGCGCCGTTTTGTTGACCCTCAACTGTTTCACTGACCGCTGGCGAGCTCACAGAGCCGCTCATAGCTGTCGCTGTATTTGTCACGCTACCACTATCAAGGTCAGCTTGAGAGACAATATCCGTCCCTGTACATGTCAGGCTCGCATTTGGCGCAAGGCCTGCCGCAGGCAGAGCGGGACAGTTCACATTGGCAATACGGTCATCTGAAATTGAGACCGCATTCGTGAGCGTCACATTACCCGTATTCGTCACCACATAGCTGTAATCCAGCGTATCACCAACATTGGCAAACGTAGTTGTGGCCGCTGTTTTCTCGAGCGTTATAGCCTCGGTCTGAGCTGCATTAACAGTTTCGCTCACCTCTGGAGATGTGGTTGTGCCGTCAGTTGCACGGGCCACATTCGTTACGTTGCCTGCATCCAAATCAGCCTGTGTCACAGTATAGGCCGCGCTACATGTCAGAGACTGCATCGGCATCAAACCGCTCGCTGGTAGCGCAGGACATGTCACATTTGCAATTTTATCATCTGAAACAGTGATAGCACTTGTAATCGTGACGTTACCTAAATTGGTGACAACGTAATCATATGTCAGGCTATCATCGACAGCCGTAAATGTCGTTTCATTTGCTGTTTTCGTAATGCCAATTCCAGAGTTCTGTGTAGCAGAGACTGTCGCCTGATCTGGCGTAGAGGTGTTTGTGCCATCACTAGCCGTAGCAATATTGGTCACAAATCCTGCGTCCAAATCAGCCTGCGTGACATCATAGCTTGCGGTACAGGTTACACTGCCGCCTGGGAGCAAACCGCTGGCAGGAATGGCTGGACACAACACGATACGCGGCGGCAGGATTTTATCATCCGTCACAGTAATCGCATTTGTGATGGTGGTATTCCCGCGATTGGTCACGAGATACTCATAATCCAACGTGTCCCCAACACTTGCAAAATCAGTCGTTAGGGCTGTTTTGACAATTTCTATCTCGGGACGCTGGGTAGCTTCAACTGTTTCCGTGCTACTCACTGGCGCTAAAGTACCGCCAGCTGGCGTGCCTTCGACTTGCGCAACATTGGTTACAAAACCCGCATCAATATCAGCTTGCGTCACAAAATAGGACGCCGTGCAGGTTACACTTTGCGCTGGCATCAGATCTGTCACAGGACAGCTGACGGCGCTAATTTTATCGTCTGAAACAGAAATGCCTGTAATCTCAACTGTACCAGTATTGGTCACGAGATATTCATAAGCCAACACATCCCCGACCATTGAGAAGTTTGTATCAACCGCCGTTTTCACAAGTGTGAAGGCAGGTGACTGCGTTCCATTTACGGTGACCGTATCCGTTGGCGGCGTGAAGCTACCTCCGGCGGGCGTCCCGTCAACAGTGGCGTTATTTGTCACAAAACCAGCATTCAAATCAGCCTGCGTCACGGCATAATCTGCAAGACATGTCGTGCTTACGCCCGGAGCTAAGGTTGTCACAGGGCAATTAATAACGGCAATCTTATCATCCGTCACCGTAATCGCAGAGATGGATACATTACCTGTGTTCTGAACATCATATTCATAAGAAATGATATCACCAACATTCTCAAAGTCAGTCTCAACAGCGCGCTTCTCAAAGCTCATGTCAGGCGCAAAGCCTTCCGGACTAATGCTCTCCTCCGCTGTGGCCGGCACATATGTCCCGCCCGCAGGCGTGGCAGACGCCGTCGCTATATTTGTGATCGCAGCGCCCGCATCAATGTCAGCCTGCGTCACCGTGTAATCCGCGCTAAAGGTCGCGCTATCGCCAACCGCCACAACGCTCACAAGAGCTGGGCTCACAGCCCCCAAAGTCCCCGTGCCGCTATGAACATCCGTAATAGAGACATCAGACAGGCTCACATTACCTGTATTGGTAAAGACGTAAGTATAAGTAATCACATCACCAACAGACACATCCGTATCATTAGACGCCGTCTTGGTCAGCGTGCTGTCAGGCGCAGGCGCTAAGACATCAACACTGGCTTGGAGCGTATCACCCGAACTATTCGTGTCGGGAATGTCAGATGTTGCCGCTGTCGTAGTATTTGTGATGGTCGTACCTGCGGCCGCCAAGTCAACAATCCCTTCAAGCGTCAGTGTCACCGTGGCGCCGCTTGCTAGGGTAGCTATCGTCCAATCTCCAGATATTTGGCTATATGAGCCCACAGTGACGGTGCCGTTATTAGCTGTAGCATTGAGGCCCGCGGGCAGAAGGTCTTGAAGGGTAACATTGGGCGCCGCATCTGGGCCATTATTCGTTATCGTAATGTCAAACGACACATTATCGCCTATATCAGGTGTCGTATCACCCGAGGCCAGCGTTTTAACAGTAACCAAATCAGCTGCTGGGACATATATAACGCCCACTGTTTCAGTGGC
>CALLME010000015.1 GCA_938007945.1 uncultured Caulobacterales bacterium | reverse complement strand
AGCTGACTATTGGTCAAAGGTCGGCATTGTTGACGGCACGGCGGAAGCACGCGGCTCTGTCCCACCGGGTGGTGCGAAGACATGGGAAGGCGTCACGCGTAATGTGAATGCTGAGAATTGGTTTTCGCGTTGGGGCGCGTCGGGCCTTGCAGGCGTCTGGGCCGAAGAAAACACCCGCGAAGCCATCTTTAACGCAATGGCACGCAAAGAGACATTCGCCACGTCTGGTCCACGCATGAAAGTCCGCTTTTTCGCAAGCCATGATTACGCAGATGACCTGCTTAGCGCGCCAGACCTGACGACGCGCGCCTATGCCACTGGCGTCCCCATGGGCGGCGAACTCACGGCGAGGGACAGCTCGCCCACCTTCCTCGCTTGGGCCATGCGTGATCCATTATCCGCGCCGCTTGACCGCATTCAAATTGTCAAAGTCTGGCATGATGGACAGCCGCGCGAGCGGATTTATGACGTGGTGTGCTCTGATGGAGCGAGCCCTGACGCAAGCACGCGGCGCTGTCCTGATAATGGGGCGAGCGTTGATATGGCGACCTGCGCGCCGTCTACAGGTGAGGGCGATCCAGAGCTGCGCGCGCGGTGGACGGATCCGGATTACGACGCCTCTATGTCGGCGAGCTATTACGTGCGTGTGCTTGAGAACCCGACATGCCGCTGGAGCACATGGGACGCGCTAAAAGCTGGCACGCCGCCACATCCTGATTTGCCGCAAACAATAAAAGAGCGCGCTTATAGTTCTCCCATCTGGATTAATGCGAAATAGGCATTAGTAAGCCTCTATGAGAAAATTACTCCGCGAGCCTTTTGTGCATTTCGTCCTGTTGGGCGTTTTGCTTTTCATTGGTCATAGTCTTTGGGCGCGTCACGCGTCTGACGCGGCACGTACTATTTTCGTGTCTGAAGAAGAGATGGAGCGCCAAGCCCTCATCTTTGCGGGCGAGAACCGCCGCGTGCCAACAGATGATGATCTCACGGCCCTACTTTATTCTTACGTCGAAGAAGAAGCGCTGGTGCGTGAAGCCAAAGCGCGAGGTCTTGGTGAAGACGATACAATAATCCGTAGACGTCTCGCGCAGAAAATGCGTTTTTTGATTGAGGATGTTGACCCGCCCCAACGTCCAAAAGATAATGTCTTAGAAAGCTGGTTTGCGGCCAATCTCGACGATTTTAAAACGCCAACGCGAACAAATTTTACCCATATTTATTTTAGCCCAGATGGTGGTTCATCAGAGGCCCGCGCGGTCGAAGCTTTGGCAGGGTTATCTGCCTCTGATGACGGCGCTGCGCTAGGTGATCCGTTCATTATGAAACGTGCGTTTAACCAGCTCAGCCCAGTTGATACGGCACGTCTATTCGGCCCCGAATTTTCTGAGCGGCTCTCTCAGCTTGAGGTTGGCGTTTGGGAAGGCCCTGTTGAGTCAGCCTTTGGGATGCATCTTGTAAATCTCACGAGTCGCAGCGAAGCGCGCACACCGTCATTTGATGAAGTGAAGAATGCTGTTGCAGAAGCTTGGCTAGAACAAGCACAGCGCGAAGACAATGCGCGTCGTCTCAAAGAGCTTGTAACGAATTATAAAGTGAAAGTCGCTGGCGAATGAAGGCGTCGATTTTAAAGTCCGTTTTCTTTTTTCTTGCCGCACTATGTTTCTTTGCAGCCGCGCAAGCCCATGAAGTTCGGCCGGCCTATCTTCAAGTCACAGAGATTGCGCAAGGCGAATTTGATGTGGTCTGGAAACAGCCTGTTCTTGACGGCAGACGTCTGAAAATCAAACCCATATTCCCCAAAGAGTGTGCGGAAGTCGGCGCCCGCAATATTCGCAATAACGGCGCAACGGCGAATGAAATTTTCAAAGTCACTTGTCCGCTGAAGACAGGCATTATTTCGCTGGAAGGTCTCGAACGTACGCTGACTGACGCATTTATCCGCATTGATTATCTCGACGGGTCACAAAACTCGGCCGTCATAAAACCGAGCGCGCCGCGCTTTGATTTAGGCCTCGAGAATAATTCGCCTGCAAGCGACTACATTAAAATTGGAGTCGATCATATTATTTACGGTTGGGACCATTTGCTGTTTGTTATTGGGCTGGTGATGCTCGTGTCTCGGCGCCAAATTATTGGCGTCGCAACGGCGTTTACACTGGCGCATAGTCTCACACTTGTGCTCGCGGCGCTGGGCTATTTAAGTTTACCGACGCGCCCCGTCGAAATTTTGATTGCGATGAGTATTGTGTTGCTCGCGATTGAAGTCATCCGAAAATCTCGCGGGGGCAGTTCGATTGCAACGCGCAAACCTTATCTGATTAGCTTTGTCATTGGCCTTATCCATGGCTGCGGTTTTGCGAGTGCCTTGTCCGATATTGGCCTACCAAAGGGGACGGAACTCCTCGCGCTGTTATTATTTAATCTCGGCGTTGAGTTAGGGCAAATTGCGATTATTGTGCTTTTGCTTGTGCTCCTCTGGCTCGCGACGAAAGCCTTTAAGGATAGTCGCAAACCCATTGAAATCGGTAGCGCCTATCTGCTCGGCACTATCGCTATGTTTTGGACAGTGCAGCGCCTGTCAGATTATTTCATCGCCTAATCAGCCGCGTCTTCTTGCCGTTTGATATTGACTAACTTTAGCAACTCAGCAGCTGCGCGGGCATCGCATAATGCGCGGTGGTGGGTTGTAAGATCAATATCGTAATCC
>CALLME010000014.1 GCA_938007945.1 uncultured Caulobacterales bacterium | reverse complement strand
GAAAGCGCATCAGGGAGAGACATATGGCAAGACGAGGACGTACGGGGGGTCGAGCTGGCCGCGCCGCTGCAACGGCTGGTGAAGCGCCAAAACGCGAGCCTTATATCAAACGCAATATTCCGACTTACTCAGTCTTGAACGACACGGATTTGGCGCAGCTTGAGTACAATGCCGATACGCTCAACGAAGAGGTCGGGCTCGAAATTCAAGATGACCCTGAATCGGTCGAGTACTTTGTCAAAGCGGGCGCGACAGCCAATGGCGACCGCGTACGATTTCCACGTGGTATGCTGCGCGAGATTATTCAGAAGACAGCCCCGAAAGAATTCACGCAACATGCGCGTAACCCCGAGAATAATGTGCAGATTGGTGGCAATAATACGGTCCTTGTGCCCGCCTACGGCCCGCCCTTTGTTTATTCAAAAGAGGGCGGTCGGCGTTATGCCAATATTGAGGATTTCCGAAATTTCGTGAAGCTCGCCTATATGTCGCCAAACCTCCATCACAGCGGCGGCACGGTCTGTGAGCCTGTTGATTTGCCTGTAAATAAGCGCCATTTTGATATGAATTACAGCCATATCAAATATTCCGACAAAGCCTTTATGGGGTCCGTCACGCAGCCCGAACGCGCGCTGGATACGATCGATATGACCAAGATTGTCTTTGGCGACGATTTTGTGAATGAGAATTGCGTTCTTGTGAACCTAATCAATGCGAACTCGCCCATGACTTGGGACCGGGTCATGTTGGGTGCGCTTAAGCATTACGCGCGGGCAGGGCAGTGCGCTATGCCAAGTCCATTTGTCGTTTCTGGCGCAATGTCGCCAGTGACAGCGGCAGGCGTGGCGGCGCAAAGCTTGGCCGAAGGTCTCGCAGGTATGGCACTGACGCAGCTTGTGCGCCCTGGCGCGCCTGTGATCTACGGAAACTTCGTAACATCAATGTCTATGCAAACAGGGGCCCCAACTTTTGGGACGCCAGAGGCTTCTCTCATCATCAATATGAGTGCAGCGCTTGCGCGACGTTTGGGCGTCCCGTTTCGCTCAGCGGGAGGGTTCAATGCGTCGAAAGTGCCAGACGCGCAAGCGGGATATGAGTCAGCGAACTCGCTGCAAACGGGTCTCATGGCGGGTGTGAACTTCATGCTTCACACGGCAGGTTGGCTCGAAGGTGGACTCGCTATGGGCTATGAGAAATTCATCATGGACGCTGACCAAGCTGGCATGATGGCCAAGTTTGCAAAAGGCGTTGATATGAGCGAAAACGGACAAGCCATGAGCGCCATTAAAGAAGTCGGTCCAGGTCAGCACTTCTTGGGTTGTGAGCATACACAGAAGAACTTCAAGACGGCGTTTTATCAGTCCAATGTTGCTGATAATAATAGCTATGAGCAATGGGTTGAGGATGGCTCATTTTCAGCCGAAGACCGTGCGGAAAAAGTCTATAAAACCATGCTGAATGAATATCAGCCGCCCGAGCTTGACCCAGATATTGATGCGCGCCTACTGAAATATATGGCGGACCGCAAAGCGAGTTTCCCTGATAGCAATATTAGCTAACGGGGTAACCTAATGCGTTGTCAGTCGCATGGGTGAGCGCGTCGAGAAACGACTGAACAGATGAACGAGGTGTCAGAAGTCGAACCTCGTTTACGTTTATGACGGTCACAATGACGGCCATGTGATGCGCGCTTGTACGCGCCGCAAAAGGGTATTTGGCACGGCGTAAATCAAGCGATATGAATTGTTCTAGCGCGTCGAATATGCGAGTACCATTTAAGTCAATCGCGACCCAGCTATCACTCTGAAGAGTGGTGTAAACAGCGCCGTCAAAGACATCTGAAACAGATAAATCCGCAGTCTCATCTTCGCCCTTGAGCAAGAGAAAATATTGCTCTGGTCCAGTCCATAGCGCGTGTCCTTCGTTGATAGTTGTAAATTCATTGGGCTTGGGAAGTTGGCTGCCGTAATACGTAGCAAATGTTTTAGCGACCTCATTCTCACGCCCTTGTGCAATGGCCACAGACACGATTTCAAAAACAGATGGCTCAGAAAGAGTTAGCCCCTCCCATGATTTTGTCATCCCAGCGAGTGAGGATTGAGCGGTGAGATCAGACACGTAAACGCTCCCCCTCTGGGTCTACGAAATGCGGGCTGACGACGGTGAGCTCGACCGTATTATTTCGCATACTATCAACGGCTTTAATTGTCTCACCTATGCGCGTGCTGCCCGCTTTCAAAAACCCAAGTCCAATATATTGACCGAGCGAAGGTGACCACGCGACAGATGTCATATACCCCAAATCATTTTCTGGCGTGAGCGCGGCGTTGGGTTCAAAGAAATGAGCGCCATTAGTTATTTTCTCGCTCAAGTTTTTGCAGGTAAAGCCAACTAATTTAAGGGCGTCGTCGCGCATTAGACCTTCGCGTTGAGACAAAACTTTACCGATGAAGTCTTTCTTCTTTGACATTAAACCTGCGAGGCCAAGGTTAGCGGCTGTCGTCGTGCCGTTAAGCTCATTTCCTGCCGCGTGGCCTTTTTCAATTCGCATCACGCCGAGCGCTTCGAGGCCGTACATGGTCACCTCAAATTCTTTGCCCGCCGCCATTAAGGCGCGAATGAAACTATCGCCATAGCGTGCAGGCACAGCAACTTCATAGGCGAGTTCACCAGAGAAAGAGAGACGAAAAAGTCGTGCGCGCGTGCCGCCGCAAACCGTGACCTGCTCACAGCCCATATAGGGAAAGGCCTCATTAGAGATATCAAATTCAGCATCCACAATCTTGCGCATGAGCTTGCGCGCATTGGGTCCTGCGACTGAATATTGCGCCCATTGATCCGTTGTCGAGATCAGATGCACATCCATATCAGGATAAAGGCATTGACGCACAAATTCGAGGTGACGGAAGACAGGGCCCGCCTTGGCCGTTGTCGTCGTCATGACGTAATGCGTGTCCGAGAAGCGCGCGCATGTGCCGTCATCCATGGCAATGCCGTCTTCGCGCAGCATCAAGCCGTAGCGACATTTGCCAACCTTCAGCGTGGAGAGCGTATTAATGTAAACCTTATTGAGGAACTTGCCTGCGTCGCGGCCTTGGACATCGATTTTGCCGAGGGTTGTAACATCGCAAATGCCGACGGAGTTACGCGTCATTTCGACCTCACGGTCGACGCTATCTCGCCAGCCTTTTTCTCCGTCGCGCACAAACCATTGAGACCGCTTCCAGAGGCCAGACTCAACCATCGTCGCGCCGTTCTCGAGCGCAAATTTATGTGACGGTGTGAGCCTTGTGGGTTTGAAACTTTGCCCTCTATGCCCCGCCGCAATCGCGCCAATAGAGATGGGCGTGTAGGGCGGGCGAAAAATTGTCGTGCCTGTTTGTTCAATCGTCTGACCTGTCGCCTCCGCAAGCACGGCGAGCCCGACAACATTAGATGTTTTGCCCTGATCCGTTGCCATGCCCAGTGTGGTGTAGCGCTTGACGTGCTCTACGCTCGTGAAACCTTCTTGGTGGGCGAGGGCAATATCCTTAGCTGTGACGTCATTTTGAAAATCCACCCATGCGCGCTTTTTGCCCGCCACATGCCAGAAGGGTTTGATGGTGATGGGGGAGTCTTCCGCGCGAGGAAGCGTATCAATTTTCGCGCCCAACTCAGCACTGAGTTTATTGGCGTCTTCAAAGGCATGATGCGTGGAAAAATGCCCTGCCGCCGCGCCAATAACACTCATGTCTTTTGAGAGTGTAGCGCCATCTGGCACAAAACAAGCGAGGGCGTTATCCCATTTTGGACGACTGCGCTTATGGCAAGTGAGGTGGACATTTGGGTTCCAGCCTCCTGACATAGCGAGATAGTCAGCATCTATTTTTTCACCTAAGTTCGATGTGATATTTTTCAGTCCTTTTCGACCTGCAGTATCGGTCACAAACTTATCTGACCGTACGTCAAATATGTGGTCTGTTGCGGTGCGAAGGCCATCATCATTATTGGTGAAAAGCGCGGCGTTATCAAAACTAATGCCGTAGCGGTTTTGATAGCTCCGCATAGCGCTCGCGAGCATTATGCCTGGGCGGTCATTATTGGCAAATGCGATAGGGCGTTCCGTGGCGCCTGCGGCGAGCACGGCGTGGCTTGCATAAATACGCCAAGAGATTTGCCTTGGACCCGACGTGCCAATGGCGTCCGTTTTAATTTCCATCCCGCCGTAAATGCCGTGGTCAAAAACCCCATAAATTGTCGTGCGCGGCATAAGCCTGACATTAGGCAGGCTTTCAAGTTCTGCTAGCGTTTGCGCGACCCAATTCGTTGGCGCGTCGTCGTTGATAAGGTCAAGTTCAGACAAGAGCCGTCCACCCATCCTAAAGTCATCATCGGCAAGTATAACGCTTTGCCCCGCACGTCCGAGATTAAGCGCCGTCAGCAAACCTGAGGGCCCGCCGCCGATAATAAGAACATCACAATGCAAAAAACCTTTGCCGTAATTATCAGGATCCGCGCGTCGCGTGAGTTCGCCTAGACCTGCCGCGCGCCTGATGACGGGTTCATAGATTTTTTCCCAAAATGCCTTTGGCCACATGAATGTTTTATAATAAAATCCAGCTGCTAAAAACGGATGGATAAAATCATTCACGGCGAGCAAATCAAACTCGCGCGAGCCCATATAGTTTTGGCTTTTCGCGACAAGGCCGTCGAAGAGCTTGATGGTTGTCGCGCGACGATTAGGCTCGCAAACGCCGCCGCCGTGGATTTCAACTAAGGCGTTGGGCTCTTCTGATCCTGCTCCCATAATCCCGCGCGGGCGATGATATTTGAAACTCCGCCCGACGACTTTGACCCCATTTCGCAGAAGCGCAGAAGCAAGCGTATCGCCTTCAAATCCCTGATAGGCTTTGCCGTCAAAAGTAAAATTCAAAGCGATGTTATTCTCGATAAGACTCATTTCAAACCGCTCTTTGACGTCGCGGTCATCGTGCGTTTCACATCTCTCGCGAGTTCGACCTTCGAAATTTCGTGGGTCAGCGTATTGCGCGTCACGACAAGCCACGATCTGTCGCCTTGCTCGTGATACCATAGCTCGCGCATCTCGCCCGCAACGTTCCCGCGCAGATATTGGTAATTATGAAAATCCTCCGCCGCGGTGTCCGATCTGGGATTAGGACGCATCAACAAAGCCGCGTCACCTATATAGGTGAATTCTGCGGCGTCTCTGGGGCCGAGGAGGGGGTGGTTGATAATCATGGCTAATGCAGATTGGGTTGTGCGCCCTGTCCCTTTTCATCAATGGCGTATCCGCGCGCGAAGCGGTCAAGACAGTAAGATTTTGCCGTCTTATGCGGCGTATCTGTCGCGAGGAGATGGGCGTAGCAATAGCCACTCGCAGGGGTCGCCTTGAACCCGCCGTAACACCACCCGCCGTTAAAATAGAGACCGTCAATGTGAGTCTTATCGATAAT
>CALLME010000013.1 GCA_938007945.1 uncultured Caulobacterales bacterium | reverse complement strand
TGAGGTTTGCGCCAAATTGCGTCAGACCAGCTGCCTCTGATAATCGCAACGCACGTCGCCCCGCGCAGTCCGCGGCATATGGCGCGGGATAATTACAGCTCGTGCGAGGCGTTAGCGATTTAAGGTCTAATACAGGCATAGATGATCCTTAGCGTGTGACTGCAATACACAAATTGTCGTCTTGCTTTTTAACATCTTCCCCGCTTTAAAGCGCTTATGCAAGTTACGCCACTCGACCCTGTCACATTTGCCGCCGCGCTTATCCGCCGCCCGTCTATTACGGGGACAGATGCAGGTGCGCTCGACACACTGCAAGAGCAACTTGAGGCGCTCGGCTTTGTCTGCAAACGCTACCCCTTTGGCGAGGGCGAGGCGTTTGTCGATAACCTCTACGCGCGTCTTGGGACGTCTGCGCCCAACTTTTGCTTTGCAGGGCATACCGATGTCGTGCCGACGGGAGATGCTGCGAAATGGGCGGCCGCACCCTTTGCCGGCGAGGTGAAAGACGGGCAACTTTGGGGTCGTGGTGCGGCCGATATGAAAGGCGCGATTGCCGCCTTTGTCGGAGCATTAAGTGAGCTACTCGCGACAGGCTGGACGCCAAATGGGTCTATCAGCTTTCTGATTACGGGCGATGAAGAAGGGCCTGCACAAAACGGCACGAAAAAACTGCTGCCGGCCATTGCGGCTGACGGCGAAGTGATTGATCATTGCCTCGTGGGCGAGCCGACTAATCCTGACCAAATGGGCGAGATGATTAAAAACGGGCGCAGAGGGTCGATTAACACGGTCCTCACGGTGACCGGCAAGCAAGGCCATGTCGCCTATCCCCACCGCGCGGTAAATCCTGTGCCCAAACTGATTGAGATTTTATCTGAGGTGACATCTCGCGCGCTAGATGACGGGTCGGAATTTTTTCAACCGAGCAATCTCGAAGTTACAACAATTGATGTCGGCAATGTCGCCGAGAACGTCATTCCAGAAACCGCTACAGCGCGATTTAATATCCGTTTTAATATTCACCATAGCGGCGCGAGCTTGACCAAATGGATAGAAGACGTTGTGGCGAAACATAAAGACGAATTTGACGGTGAGATAAGCACCGCCATTCGCGTGAGCGGTGAAAGTTTTCTCACACAACCCTGCGGCTTTACCGATATTATTCAGGACGCGGTGGAACAGGTCTGTGGGTCGCGGCCCACGCTCTCAACAACAGGCGGGACTTCGGATGCGCGCTTCATCACGCACTACGCCCCTGTCGTGGAATTTGGCCTTGTCGGCGCAACCATGCACCAAGTCAATGAACGCGTGGATGTTAGCGATATCAAAACGCTGACCCAAATCTACCGCCGCGTGATTGAGGCTTATTTCGCGTGAGCCTGTCTGCGCCGTTCATCTGGCTAGACGATCAACTCGCGGGCACACAGCGCGTTTATAAAGACCTCGTTGAGATTATTACCGTCTATTCGGCGGATAAAATCAAAGCAGCTCTTGAAAAATTAGAGGCGCATCGCGGGCGCGGTCATTACATCGCAGGCTATGCCGCTTATGAGCTTGGTTATATTTTAGAGCCGAAGCTGAGAGATAAATTACCTGACGATTTTGACGCCCCGCTATTGCAATTCGGCGTTTTCACGTCTTACGAGACGCCATCAAAATCCATGGGCAGTATGAGTGACGTGGCTGAGTTTTTTCTTACCCCCGCTTGGTCAGAGGCGGATTATCTCGCGCGCTATGATAAGGTCAAAGATTACATCAGGGCGGGTGATATTTATCAGATTAACCTCTGTTTTCCTTTACACGGCACTTATGAGGGCACAGCGGCTCAGCTTTATGCAGGACTGCGCGCGAGGCAGCCTGTGCATTATGGCGGTGTGGTGAGCTTAGGCGACGGGCCCGATATTATTTCGCTTTCGCCTGAACTGTTTTTTAAACGCCAGTCAGATCAGATGACCATGCGCCCGATGAAAGGCACAATTAAACGGCTCGCGGATAAGTCGGCGGACGTGGCGCTACGCGATAGCTTAAAATCTGATGCAAAATCGCAAGCTGAAAATCTGATGATTGTGGATTTATTGCGCAATGATCTTTCGCGCATCTCGCGTCCAGGGTCTGTTAAAGTGCCTGAGCTTTATTCACTTGAGACTTATCCGACGCTGCATCAGATGACGTCCAAAGTGATATCGACCCTCAATGACAACACCTCATTCACAGATATTTTCAAAGCGCTGTTTCCTTGCGGCTCAGTCACGGGCGCACCTAAAATTCGCGCCATGGAAATTATCCGCGAGCTTGAGGACGCACCGCGCGGGGCCTATTGCGGGGCCTTGGGTTATATTGATCCTGAAACGTCTGATGGTCAAAGCGAGAGCTGCTTTAATGTGGGGATACGGACTTTGATTTTAGAAGATAATAAACTCCGTTATAATGTCGGCAGCGGCGTTGTCCTCGACAGTGACGGGGTTGAAGAATACCGCGAATGCCTCCTCAAAGCCGATGTCGTAAGGCCCAAAAAAGACGCTTCTCCGCCGCAGCTAATCGAGACTATGCGCCTCACATCGAGGGGTGACATCACCCGTCTAAATCTCCATCTGGCGCGGCTTTCGAGGAGTGCTCAAGCTCTGCGCTATCCCTTTTACCGCAACAACATTTATGCCGAGCTGCACAAGCTTGTCGCTTTGAATTATGACCAAAAACTTCGTCTGAGTTTATTTAAATCAGGCAAAGTGCGTTGCGAGCTGTCTGAAATTAATGAGCTGACGCAGCCGCTCAAACTCGCCATATCTAAAAACCCCCTGACACCCGAGGTACAAGAGACACGTTATAAGGTGAGTGACCGTTCCTTTTATGACGGCGAACGCGCACGACTTAAGGCGCTTTGCGGCGCGGATGAGGTGTTGTTTCTCAATGCGGAAGGCGAGCTTTGCGAGGGCTCCTTCACCTCGCTTTTCGTAAAGACAGCTGAGAGTTTTCTCACGCCTGATATTCGCTGCGGACTTTTGCCCGGCGTCTTACGCGCAGATATGCTCGTGTCAGGACAAGCGAAAGCCTCCATATTAACGCTGGCGGATTTGGACAGCGCTGATATATTTATGGGAAATTCACTGCGGGGAATGATGGCGGCAACGCTGATTTCACAAACGCCGCAATAAAATAAAGCTGCTTTATGCCCCATACTTTATTTGCCTTTTTTATCTCAAACGACGGAGTGGCGCGCGAGTTAACAGAGGCAGAAAAGCACCCCAATGCCGCGCGCCCCGAGAATGGATATGAATGGTTACATTTTAACGCGAAAGAAGAGAGCTGCGCGGCTTGGATGAAAGCCGATAAAAAAATCGACGGTATGGCAGAGCGTATTTTACTCGCAGGGGATAGCAGACCACGCACGATTTTCCATAATGGCGCACTCTTAATTAATTTTCGCGGGGTTAACCTCAATCCAGGAAGTCAGCCTGAGGATATGATTGGCATCCGCTTTTTTGTAGAGAGTAATCGCGTGATTTCAGTTGAGAGACGCCCATTGAAAGCCACGCGTGACATATCCAGACGTATAACAACTCAAAGCGCGCCTAAAACGACGGGTGGTTTTGTTGCACTGTTTGGTCTTGCGCTTGCTGACCGCATGAATCCCACAATTGTCGATCTCAATGAACAAGTAGATGGACTCGAAGAAAAGGTCGATCAGCATACAGGGGAAAGTCATATTTTGGAATTATCCGAATTACGTCGCGAAGCCATTATGTTACGCCGCTACCTCGCACCGCAACGGGACGCGTTGAATACACTTTCATTGCAAAATGTAGATTTTATCACTGATAGTGACCGGTTACGCATTCGCGAAGCTGCTGATCAAGCCACACGAATTAATGAAGAGCTTGATGCTATTCGGGAACGCTGCGCCATTGTGAAAGACCAACTCGTCGACCAACGCGCTGAAGAGATGAACCGCAATATGATGTTACTCTCCGTCGTCGCCGCTATCTTCCTGCCGCTTGGGCTTATCTCAGGCATGTTTGGCATTAATGTCGGCGGCATGCCGTGGGTGGAAAACCCGTGGGGTTTTGCTATTGTCTGCGCCATGGTGATTGCAATTGCGCTGATTTTACTGGGCCTGTTCAAAAAAGCGAAATGGCTTTAATTTAAGTCTCTCGCCCTCTATACTCCGTTCAAAACTGGTGGAGAACGGACATGGCAAAAAGCCTCAGTACATTACAATATCTGGACAAAGCTCTTGGCGGCTTGCGTGAACTTGGCCTTCTTAAAGGCGATAGCGATCCTGTGCCGATTATCACGCTTCTTAATCAGATTAGCGATCTCGACCCTGACAAGGTCGCTGCCATTGCGCGCACGCTAGACCAAGCCAGCTATTTCAATGAAGTGGTGCGCGAGCAAGTCTCTAACATCAAAGTCGCAGAGCGATATGAGGGTATCACGACGGCGTTTAATTCCATTCGTGATGACAGCAAGGCGCTGGTTGACCAATATGCGGACGGCAAAATTAATACGATGGAGCGGATATCTAATGTCTGGATGAAGATGACGCGCGGTTCTATCGCCTCTCGTTTTGGCAAGATTAAAGAGCTCTATCTTGATGTCGCCATGGAGACAAAAAATCAGATTGAACGTGAGCAACTTATTCTCGAAGCCTATATGGACTTTCGCGGCGCGATGAAAAACTCCGAAGTGCTTTCTTTTGACGTTTTGAAAAAAGCGACGAAACAGCTTGAGACGAAAAAAAATAAAGTGACAGAAGCCGTATCTACGCTCGAAGCCTTCACAGGCGATGACATGACAGCCCGCGCGAAATTAGAGCTGAAACGCGACGAAGCTTTACGCGCGCTGCAAGCCGCAGATAAGCGCTATCAGATTGCGAAGGATTTATCTGATAATCTGACCGTCGGCTATAACACCTCAGAAGTCGTAATGAGCCGTTTGGTGCAAATGCGTAACGCCAAAGAACGCGTCTATGCACAGTCAATCTCGTTTTTCGGCACGAATGAAGTTGTGCTGACCGCGCTAACGGCGACATTGACTGGCATGCACGGATTACATGAGAGCACACAAACGCTTAACGCCATGAAAAAGGGTATTGAAGACAGTCTCGAAGTTCTCGCGGAGGTCGGCGATAATGTGCAAGAAGCCGCGATTAAAGCAGGTTACGGCCCAACGGTCTCTGCGGCGGCTGTGAAGAAACTGCTCGACGCGGTTGTGGCTTATCAAGAGCGCAGTCAAGATATCATTGCTGAGATGCGTGATATGGCGACAGATAATTCAGCTGAAATACGCGACATCGTTGAGGACGGGAAACGCCGCCTCGCGCGCCTTGCCGAAACAGGTGCGGCTAACACGCTGGGCCTTATCTAACGCAAACATTTGTCCTGACAGGGACAGATTATAATTATGGCAGAGACAACACTTCCACCTCCGAACACCAAGCCAGAGACGCTTGACGATATTATGCTCGCCATGGATGTCGTTGATACGTTGCGCCATGAACGCGAAATGGTGGCGTCAGATATGAACGCGGTAGAGCGCCGCGAAGACCTTATCGCACGGCTTCGCCGCATCTATGACGCGCAGGGCATTTCGGTGCCAGACGACGTTTTGATGGACGGCGTTATGGCGCTGGAGGAAGAGCGCTTTGCCTATCATCCGCCCAAAAAAGGTCTGATGACCACTCTGGCGAGAGCCTATATTTCACGAAAAAAATGGCTGCCTTTAATCTATACGGTAAGTTTTATTATCGGCTCTGTGCTCGCGGTAAATTATGTGGGCTTCGTGCGGCCTGCGCAGATTGAGGCCAAGCAAGAACAAAATTTAATTTCGAAAATCTTGCCTGAACGACTAGAAACGGCGCGTGAGCGGGCTGTGTCCCTAGCCGCAAATGATGCACTCAAAGCGCGCGCGGAAAATATTTTCGCAGATGGTCAAATCGCGATTGCGGATAAAAACATCCCCGCCGCCAAAACTAAAGTTGAGCAACTAGAGAGCTTTGCCCGCGAATTAGGCCAAAGCTATAATCTGCGCATTGTGTCGCGCTTCAATGAGGCGAGCGGCGTTTATCTTGACAGTAAAACCAATGCTGATATTCGTAATTTCTATCTCATTGTCGAAGCGGTCGCCTCTGATGGTAGCGTCATAAAACTTAATATTGAAGATGAAGAATATAAGACGCGCCAAACCGTGAGTAAATTTGGTGTCCGCGTCCCCAAAGCCGTTTTTGATAAAGTGGCGGCGGACAAAAAAGATGACCAGATTATTCAAAACGATATTCTTGGTGCAAAGCCACGCGGCGTGATTGACCCTGTCCTCAGCTTTGACGGTGCCGCAAATTGGCCGCTTGGCTATATTGTGGAGTGGTAGGATGAGCACAGGCCTCTCCATATTACATCGACTAGATAGCACCATCGCCAAAGCACGCACACGCGCGTCTGAGGCGGCGGAACTGTCGAGGCGTGCAGGTGACGCCCTGCTCGATTTGCAACGCAGCCAAGCCAAAGCTTACAGTCAAATCGCGCGCGACAGGCTTGAAATTATTGAAGACGGCGACGGCGGCGACCTCGGCTATGTTGATCGTCAAGCGGCGAAACTCCTTCAAGATCATGACGGCGCGCTTGAGACGGCCCAAGATAAAGTTGAAAGCTCGCTAAAAGATATTGAAGCCTTTGAGACGCAGCGCCGCAAGCAAGAAGCGCTGACCGCCAAAGCGATTGATGCATATGACAAAGCTGCAGCTAAGGCCGAAGCAGACTTGTTAAAAGACGCCGCGTATAATGCTCAGCTTGAGAGGGTGGAGCAGCTTGAGAGTACTGTCGCGCGCGCTGAAGAAAAGCTTGCCCTCGCGCAAGCCGATGAGCAGAGCAAAGGCGAGCCTTATCGCAATGACCCATTTTTTGCTTATTTGCAAAATCGGCGCTACGGCACAAAGGACGCCAAAGGCTGGTTCCTCACCAAATGGCTTGACGGCGGCGTGGCGCGTCTTTCTGGATATAGGCAAGCGGCGGAAAATTACAGACGGTTAACCGCCATTCCTGTGCGGCTCGCATCTCATGTTGAAAACCTGCAAGGCGATGTGGTCGGCGCGCAGAACGCCTTAGAAAAAATGGAGGCCGATTGGCTTGTCAGCCAAGGCGTGTCAGCAAAACGCGAAGCCTCGCTTAAAGCGCAGGAAAAACTTGATAAGATTGATGGGCAAATAGCGCATGTTGAAGAGGCTCACACAGAGCTGACCGTAGAACACGCAGCCCTCGCGGCGGGAGAAACGGGGCCTTATAAAGACGCGGTTATTCTAGTGTCAGATATCCTGTCTCGCCAAAATATTCCAAAGCTACGACGGCTCGCGGCGCAAACGCGGACGCGCGATGATGACGCGGCGGTGGAAGCTGTGAAAGAGCTATCGCGCGCGCAAGACGACCTTCTGGCAGATCAGCGCGAAGCTAAAAACTTGCTTAGTAAATACCAATCGACGCTCAATGACCTCCAAGCCGTTCGACAAAATTTTAAAGCTCGCCGTTTTGACGCGCCAAGTTCGAGCTTCAAACGCGCAGACCTTATCGCCGCCGTGATGACACAAGTCCTGGGAGGAGAGCGCGCAGGAAAAGATTTGTGGAAACAGCTTATACGTAATCAACGCACGAATAAGCGTTATTCTGACACGGATTTTGGCGGCAAGGATTGGACGGAAGGTTTGCGACTGCCGCGTCAAACGCGAGGCTATGGACGACGGGGTTCTGGAGTTGATATCGGCGACATCTTTGGCGTCCTCGAAGGGATTGCGCGCAGTTCGGGCGGCGGGTCTTATGGTGGTCGGTCTGGCGGATGGGGGGCACGGGCCCCAACACGTAGACGCACCTCAATTCCTCGTAGGCCACGCCAAAGCCTGCCCAAAGTGCGTTTGCCTAGGTCTGGCGGTGGCTTTGGCGCCGGCGGATTTGGTGGTGGGAGGCGCGGCGGCGGCTTTAAAACAGGCGGTGGGTTTTAAGCCCTTTTGTTATGCTACAGCCTGCCGATTGGGCTTGCCGACCCCGTAAATGTAATATACTAACACGGCGTGACTTTGTCTCGAACATATCGCTCATTTGCCGTCATACTCACGGCGCTCTTCCTGCTTTTACAGGGCGTAAGCCTGTCCCATGCGGCGAGTTATGGTTCTGAACCCCATGAACATGACGGCGTTATCTGTGTAGTCAGTTTGCAAGATGAGGCGCAAGCCATCGTCCCCCCACCTGTCGAAATGCCAGAAGCGCCCGCGCTTCAAAGCCGAATTGACGCACCTTACGACGTTGATTTTGACAGCGCGCCGACACGTCACTACCGCGGACGTGAACCCCCGCCGCGCGGTCCCCCTTCTAAATAGATTTACTGACCTATCCTGTCCTCATTTTGGGGACGCCTCTGTTTATCTATTTGGAATTTTATCATGACCCTTACATCATTTCGCCGTGCTCGCATGGCTACGCTTTCTCTTTCTGCAAGTCTTACTGTGCTTGCCTCACCTGCCTTTGCGCAAAGCTCTGACGCTATATTAGATGAGATTATCGTCACAGGCTCGCCCCTCTCAAGTTCAGTTGACGAAGCTATCACTGGCGTGTCTGTCCTGTCTGGTGAAGAACTCAATAACCGCCTCGCCGCGACGATTGGTGAGACCTTAAAACTTGAACCTGGCGTGTCAGCCACAAGCTTCGGCGCAGGCGCGTCGCGACCCATCATTCGCGGCCAAGGCGGAGATCGCGTCCGCGTACTGACTAACGGTATTGGCTCTATTGATGCCAGTTCCGCTTCCCCAGACCACGCTGTCGCCGCAGAACCTGCCCAAGCCGAACGCATCGAAGTGCTACGCGGCGCGTCACTTCTACGTTACGGCAGCTCAGGTGCGGGCGGTATCGTGAACGTCATTGACGGTCGCATTCCAAGTGAAATGCCAGAGGCGCTCACAGGCGCACTACGAGTCGGCGGCAGCTCTGTAGATGACGGTGTTGAGGTTGCGGCCTCTGTTGATATTCCAGCAGGTCAAAATTTCGTGCTGCATCTTGACGCCACGAAACGTGATGCAGGTGATTACGATATTCCTGGTTTCGCCGAAAGCGCCGCCTTGCGCGCCGCCGAGGCGCTTGAAGAAGAAGAACATGAGGGCGAGGATGATGATCATGAACACGAGGAGGAAGAAGAAGCGTTCGGCACAGTCGAAAATTCATTTGTAAAATCTGAATCTTACACAGCAGGCCTGTCTTACATCGGCGAGCGCGGCTTTATTGGTGTAGCGTTTCACGACTTTAGCTCTGATTACGGCGTCCCAGGCGGGCACGGCCATGAAGAGGGCGAAGAAGACGAAGACCATGATGAAGACGAAGATCATGACGAGGAAGAACACGGCGAAGAGGAAGAAGAGCTTGTCACGATTGGACTGGAGCAGCAGCGCATCGATGTGAACGGTCGCCTTGAGCTCGACGGGTTTTTTCAACAAGTCGATCTCTTTGCAGGCTTTGCCGATTACGAGCACACAGAATTTGAAGGCGACGAAATTGGTACGGTCTTTACCAATGAAGGTTATGAAATCCGTGTTGAAGCCGTGCAGCGTGAGAAAGACGGTTGGAAAGCGGCTTATGGCGCGCAGCTGCGTAAGCGCGATTTCGCGGCCATTGGGGATGAAGCCTTTGTCCCGCCCACAACCACGGACCAATTGGGCGTCTATACTTTCCACCAAAAAGAGTTTGGCGATTTACACCTAGAAGGGGCCGCGCGGTTTGAACGCACAAGCCAAGAAGAAAGCGTCGGCACGGGCGAGCGTAATTTTAACGCGGTTAGCCTGTCTGTTGGAGGCGACGCGCATTTATCTGACGCCGTACGTGTGGGCGGCACAGTGTTTCGCACAGAGCGCGCCCCCACAACAGAAGAGCTTTTCTCAAACGGGCCTCACCTCGCAACAGATCAGTTTGAGCTCGGCGACCCGACGCTTGGTCTAGAAACGGCGACAGGCATTGAAGCCGCTTTCCGTCACCGTGAAGACGGACATTTCTTGACGGCCAATCTGTTTTATACTGACTATGACGATTATGTTTTTGAACGCGCAACAGGCGACGTTGAAGACGGATTAGATGTTTTCCAATTCACCGCCCAAGACGCGACCTTCAGAGGCTTTGAAATCCAAGGCGGGATGGATATCGCGACAGCAGGTACATTTGATATTAAGGCGGACGCTTTGGTAGAATATGTGCGCGCCAAGACCGATAGCGGCAACCTGCCGCGTATTCCGCCGCTGTCTTTGCTGACAGGTCTTGAAGCTGAGAACGACACGTTCAGACTGCGCGGCGAAATTGAATATGCGGCTGAGCAAAACAAAGTCAGCGAGTTCGACACGCCGACGGATGACTACACACTCGTGAACGCATTTGTCGATTGGCGTGCCAATGAGAATGTGACGTTGTCCGTCTCAGCGCTCAACCTGCTCGATGATGAAGCGCGTCAGCATAGCTCATTTCTAAAAGAGCTTATCCCGCTGCCAGGCCGAAATTTCCGCCTGTCTGTACGAGCTGAGTTCTAAGACTTAGAGCTACC
>CALLME010000012.1 GCA_938007945.1 uncultured Caulobacterales bacterium | reverse complement strand
GCAGATTTTCACGGCGGCAACATCATAAGCGGCGGCTTCTTTGTCTTTGGTATGAATCTCGAAGCGTTTTTCGCGGATGGTGATGCGGTTTACAAAGCGATTTTCGATCAGATGACATCCGTGTGGTCTGTTATGCCAATTGAGGGCGGCTTGCCCTCAGCGGATGTCATGTCGCTCAACGCGTGTAATCAAACTATGTGGGAGCCTTGGATGCAGAGCTATTATGCCTCGCTGTTTACGGCGCCTGATGGCACACCGCGGCCCCATAATATGCGGTGGTTCGCCTCTATGGTGTCCGATATTAAACGCCTCGTCTTGCAAGGCGGATTATTTGCTTATCCTGGGGCACTCCGTAAAGGTTATGAGCAAGGGCATTTGCGTCTTGTTTACGAAGCCATTCCGATGTCATTTTTGATACAGGCCATGGGCGGAGCCTCGACGGATGGCGACCAATCTCTCCTCAGCGCACCCGTCACAACACTGCACCAGAAAACACCCGTTTTCATTGGTGAAGCGCATAAAATTGCGGACATTGAGGCAGCAAAGAAACAAGCTTGATTAAACTCAGACGCCTGATTTTACCCAATTCTTAACCTTATTCTCTAACGCGGTACTCACCTCGCTGTGGTTATCTAGTTTCGGGTGCGTATTTGTGACTTATAAAAAGGTCGCAGGAATTGGGAAATACACTTGTTGGGATCTTCTAGTCAGATCACTCAGCATGACAAGATTGCGCAATATTATGTGAGCTATCTTAGGGACGCTGTAGGGACATTTGAGAGCGCAATTACGCGCTTAAAGCATTGCGAGGGGTCGCAATGTGAGATGTCTGACTGTGGCCTGAAAGACGCTATTGATATGGCGCACCGCATTAAGGGCAATGCGGCGATGTATGACCATGCCAAGCTTGGTCTGCGCGCCGCAAAACTTGAACTGTTTTTGCGCGAAAATGCGCAAAATGCGGATCACACCTCCTCACTTTTATCCATCATTGAATTTATTGACGATATTCGGGCCGTGTACGCAGATGAAATGTGTACAGAGCTTGATCACGCGGCGCTTCAAGAGCGTGCCCCCTCTGAGCGCCGCTTTACGCTTGCGGTTGATAATGACAACCAAGTTGACAGTCCCAGTGATGTGGCGCGAACCCAATTCCCGCCCACCGCCGACCCTATGACTGCGACGCAGCCGTCCATCGCCCGCAAGCGTATAATTATTGCATATGAAGATCCTTGGCTTTGTGAATTGCTTGCGAGCTTGCTTGAAGTAGATTTTGACGTTGTGAGTTGTCATACGGCAGAGACCGTTGGACGAGAAGTCGATGCCAACCCGCCAAGTTTGCTGGTGATAGAGGACGACTTTGACGGCGTGAATGCCGTTAAGTTTTCGACCTCGCTCAAAGCCTCACTTGGGCTTGAGGCGATGAAGACCTTTGTCGCTTTTGCCTCTAATGCACCAGACAAAATCGCCGAGGCTATCAGCCACGGCGTAAACGGCTTCACAGATGACAAGTTTGAGGTTTTAGAAATTGTAGATTTCGCTCAGAACCTCATCACCGTGACAGCGCAAACGGTGCTCGTCGTAGATGATGACCCTGTCGTGCGAAATATCCTTAAGCGTGTTTTAAAAAGTAGCGGTTATGTCGTTGAGACCGCGTGTGACGGCTTGGCTGCGCTGGATTACCTGTCCGAGAACACGCCAGACATTGTTCTCCTTGACCGCTTCATGCCGCGTCTTGAAGGCGGCACGGTTCTTTATGAAATTCAAAACAAAATTAACCTAAAATCCATTCCTGTCTTGATATTAACAGCCATGGTCAATCGCGGGGAAGCGAAGAGTTGGTTCGAGCGAGGCGCAGCCGACTTCATTCCTAAGCCGTTTGACCCTGAAGAAGTATTGATGCGTGTTAAACAGCACTTAGAGACCGGACAAAAAAGGCATGAAAAAAACATTCGCTAAATGGGCCCTCACCACAGTCGCGCTCAGTCTCACCTTTCCCGCCACGGCGTTTGCTAGCGACATAAATTCTCGCGCACTAGAACTTGCAGGACAAGATAAATTTAGCGACGCCCTCGCCGTGCTCTCACAAGCCAATAGCGCCACGCAGGCCAGCTATGAACACCGCTTCCTTAGAGCCCGTATTCTGTCGTGGGCTGGGAAGTATGACCGCGCTGAACGCGAGCTTAATAGCTTGATGATGGAATTTCCGAGCAATGCGGATCTGCAACTCGCGGCGGGCAATCTCGCCTATTATCAGGGCGACCTGAATAAAGCCGAACGCTATTACCAAATGGTTCTGGTGCAAGCCCCTGATTATGTCGATGCGAGCCGTGGGCTAGAGAATGTGCGCAATGCGCGACAAGGGCGATTATCAGAGGGACGCCACCTCTGGCGCATTGACGGCGGTCTTGGTTTTTCAGGTTTTGACGACAACACTATCAGCGATTGGGATGAGCAGTATTTGCGTGCCGAATACGCTCCAGACACGCTCGCATATCACGGCGGGTTGCAGCGCTATAACCGCTTTGACGAGACGGATGTGCAAATCACAGCCGGTATCTCTGACGCCGTGCGCGGTGGCTGGGATTGGGGTGTTGAATTAGGCGTCACACCTGACGCCGTTTTTCGTCCTGACTTTAGCGCAGGCGGACGCATTGGCCGCGCGTTTGAAGCGGCAAGTGGGACGGTCTTTTACCCTAATGTCAGTTACCGTTATGATAACTATGCGACGGGAGACATCCAAACCGTGCAGCCTGGCCTGACGACCTATCTTGAGAATGGCGTAATATTGACAGGGCGCCTTATTGGCACGTTCCAAGAGATTGAAGACGACCAAGTCGGGTGGCTCGTTCAAGGCCGAGCGCCCGTGTCTGATAAAATTCAAATCAATGCGGGCTATGCCCAAGCCCCCGAAGCTATTAACGGGATTGCGATTGACACAAAGAGTCTGTTTGGCGGCGTGACATATTCTATACGTGAAGATTTGGATGTGCATTTGAACCTCGCGCGCGATGACCGCGAAGATAGCTATGTGCGAAGCAGTGTGAATGTCGGTTTTACCTACAAGCGCTAACGTCAGCCTTCTCGCCTTATTCTGGGCTATCGCCTTCGTGTTTTTCACTGGCGCGCTCGTACTGTGTTTGGCCATTGTCCTGCGGCGAGTGCGTCGAAATCATATATTGGCGAAACGCAAGATTGAGCGCACCGCCTTTCAAGCCTATATCTCTGCGCAATTAGTGCGCCCCCCTTCCGAAGGCACGCTTCAAAACGCGCCAAACTGTCATATCGGTGATGTGACCACAGTTTTACTGCATTATTTCCGTACGCTGAAAGGCGAGCAATATGAGCAATTAAAAGACCTCATCACAGGCTCTGACATTGAAGCGGGCATTATCAGAAGTTCTTACCATGGGGTACGTGGTGCGCGTATGAGAGCCGTGCGCGTACTCTCTCACCTGAATTCGCAAAGCTCAACCCATGTGATATTTGATAAGCTCGGCTCAGTTGATAAATACGTGCGCATTACAGCAGCCAAAAGCCTCGTGCAGCGCGGCAGTACATTTTTTCTTGGCGATATTATCAACTCTATAAATGACGCATTTCCTACCGATGTGGAGCTTTTGGCGGGCATAATATCCAATTTCGGAAACCAAATCGTGGCGCCGCTTGAGGATTATATCAGAACATCAGATAATCCGATTGCCAAGGCCGCCTGCCTCGAAGCCCTTAGCCAAATTATGCCGGCCAAAACATCTCTAAATCTAGGGACGTTGATGAACGACCCGAGTGAAGCTGTCCGCGCGGCAACTTTATCTGTATCTGTCAATTGCGCGCATTTTGACGATTCTGACCCGCTCCGCCTCGCGCTTGTGGATGACGCTATATCGGTCAAAATTCGCGCCGCAAAACTGGCCTGCACATTACGCCGCGCCGATGTCACTTCAGAGCTTTATGCACTCACTAACAGCTCTGAGATGTGGGTGCGTTATTGGGCGCTTAGAGCCATCTGGACGACGGGGACGTCGGGACAAAGATTTGTGGAGGCTTTGCGCAAAACAAACCCCCTCGCCACAGATGTGGCCCTTGAAATGAGGTCGGGTTATGTTTGAGGGCGTCTTTGAATTTACCACCACCGCGTGGTTTGCCACGACCATTTTTTGGGTCTCTCTTGTAATTGTGATTGTGGGCCTTACGCAAAACCTTGTCTATGCGTGGTGCTTGCCGCATGCATGGCGCGAATTAAATGATCACACCCAGCGCGAAGACGATCATGCGGGATGGGAGATTTTGCGCTCCCGCTCTGCCCCGCCCATTACTATCATCGTCCCCGCCTATAACGAAGCGAACACTATTCGCGAGAGCGTGATGGCGCTGCTCGCGCTGCAATATCCAGACCTTCGCATTATCGTCGTCAATGACGGCTCACCTGATAACACCGCGCAGACTATGATTGATAAATTCAAACTGGTGGAAACCTATCTGGTCAGAGATATTGGCACAATTAAACACAAACCAATTCGTCAGATTTACCGTTCTGAGATTTATCCATCCCTCTTATTTATCGATAAAGAAAACGGCAAAAAAGCAGACGCCATTAATGTCGGCCTAACCTGTGTCCGCACGCCGCTATTCTGTGTGATTGACGCCGACTCCCTCCTCGAATCGACGGCTCTTCTAGGCGTGGTGAGGCCCTTTGTTGAAACCTCAGACAATGTCATAGCGGTGGGTGGCACGGTCGGGATTGTAAATGGGTGCACGGTCAAAAATGGCCAAGTGATAGATTATAAGCTCCCGAAAAACTTCCTCGCGCGGCTGCAAGTCGTGGAATATATACGCGCCTTTCTCATGGCCCGCCTCGCCGCGAGCCGCAAAGGGAGCCTCGCCATTATCTCGGGTGCCTTTGGTGTTTTCCGCCGCGATATTGCTGTAGCGGTCGGCGGCTATGACACGACGACTGTGGGCGAAGACATGGAACTCGTGCTGAAAATGCACCGCCATATGCTTGAGACAGACACGCCTTATGCTGTGCGATACGTCCCTGAACCTGTCTGCTGGACCGAAGCGCCAGAGGACCTTAAATTTCTGTCTAATCAACGTACACGCTGGCAGCGCGGCGCACTTGAATGTCTGAGCCGTCATAAGTCTATGATTTTTAATCCGAAATACGGCCGGCTTGGCATGGTAACTCTACCGACCTTTATTTTGACAGAACTCATCAGTCCCATTGCGGAGATTTTCGGCTATATATTGATGGTGATTTTTGTCGCTCTCGGATGGCTAGATATCCGCTTCTTCATCGCGATTACGGCCATCATATTCACATATGGCGTCCTGATTTCGACCTTTTCACTACTGCTAGAACAAGACGAGATCGAACGATTTTCGCGCCCCAAAGATATTGTCTCGGTTTTACTAACCGCAATTATCGAAAACTTTGGCTTTCGTCAGCTCTGCTCTATTTGGCGCATTCGCGGACTATTCCAGCATTTCCGCGGGATGAAACCGACATGGGGCACGATGGAAAGACGCGGCTTTTCCGTCACGCCAGAAGGCTAGTTCACGCGGTTTTAAAAGGCGAGCGTGGTCTGGCGCGTCATATGCGACAGCAAATCTATGCCGTCCCATGTATCATCAAAATTAAGCGCTTGCCCAATCGGCACAAAGCGGTAGCCGCCTGGCTCGTTTGATAACGTCGCGAGCGTTTCGACTTCGCTTTGCTCGAGCCCAAAATGGGTGACTGTTTGGAGCTTACGCGAAAAAAGCGAAGAGATGTTATTGAGGTTTTCGCTGATAATATTTGTGAAATATCCACCGCCACATGCGTCCTCCAAGAGGTTATCTGTGACCTTGTTCTGCGCCAGAACAGTAAGTTCATTCGCGTAAAATGTGGCGTCGATGTCAATGTCTTGAGCAGCCGCAAAATTGGCATTGCCAAATTTTGTCATGAATGTCGCCGTTTCAACGCTGTAACCTTTGGCTTTGATGACCTTCATCAGGCGGTCGTAGAAATCTCCCATAGCGTCTTTGGCAGGCACCGTATCCGTGCCGCTATACCAGACAACAGCACGCGGCGAACCGCATCCCATTTGGTCAAACCAAAACGCGTCATTGTAGAATTGCGAGCATAATGCGTCGCGCTTCCCCGCCTCAAGAGATATGTAATGATCGACTCCGATAACGGCAAAAGATTGCCGGTTGGGAAAACCGAGCGTCAGCCCGTCAAGGCGAATGGAGTGAGCCGACACTGACGCCACCTTCGCGTCCCCGCCCCAAATCAACCTGAGATCTGAGAGCGCGCTAATGTCTTTTAACAATGACGAAGAGGTCGGAAAATTTACAAATTTGTTACTGTCGGCGAAGCCGTTCTTGTCCAAGATATCTGTGAGCGTAGAAAGTAGCCAGCGCCCGACATCATTGAGTTCCGTGGGCAGCCTGACGACATTGGCATTGGCCGATAAAAAAGAAAGCGCCCAGCTATAAATAAAGAGCGTATCGACATTTGCGGGCGGCAAGTGAAAGGCAAAACCACGACTTGTCGCGATATAACTTTTTCTTTTTTCATTTCGCGCAGCGATAGAGCTTTCAAAAGATTGTTTCTTACGCTTGATATTGGCCGCTCTTAGCCAGAAACCTAGCGCCGTCAGCTGCGGATAATTATGGCGCAGAGGCGTCTCAAGACAGGCTTGTGAGAGTTGAGATAATGTGTTCAGTAATGGCGCGCTGAACGGCTTTTGCGCAGGCGCTTTAATCGCGCTTAACTCTGCAAGCATTTGCGCCGTTGTGAGCGTGGGTTGGTTATAGAAATTTATCATGGCTATGCTTGCGCCTGTTGCGTGGCGACGACATCGCTACAGCCGCGCAATTCCGCTTTAGGAATGCGGCCCAATATTCTTATCCCTTTGCCCATCCAAGTCTTGCCGTTACTCGCGCTCACTCCAGGGTCGATATCTTCAATCACGCCTCTATCTTCGGTCAGGAGAGAATGGCCTGGATAAGATTTTGGCAAGAGAGAGAGGACTTGGATAATACCTGGCTCACCCATCGGTTGCGGTTCCCAAGTCACCGGATTTCTGATGATAACATCCGAAAAGTTTGGCGGATAAAGTCGACCGTCATTTCCTTCGAGGAAGATGGAGCCGATTTGCTCGACCATGCCGTA
>CALLME010000011.1 GCA_938007945.1 uncultured Caulobacterales bacterium | reverse complement strand
GCGTGCATTTCCACATCAGCGAGGTCTTGGAGAATATCTGGCACATCAGTCAATTCAGGCCAGTTAAACTGCATATTCTGACGCGTTGTAATGTGGCCATAGCCGCGGTCATATTTATCCGCAATCATAGCGAGTTGTCGCATTTGCTTTGAGCTGAGCGTCCCGTATGGCACGGCGACGCGCAGCATATAGGCATGAAGTTGCAGATAGAGACCATTTTGTAAACGGAGAGGCTTAAACTGATCTTCTGTTATATGGCCTGCAAGGCGGCGCTCGACTTGGCCGCGAAACTGTTTCACGCGGCTCTGGACGACGTCATGGTCAAATTCATCATAGCGGTACATTAGTTCGCCTCCTTAGCCGCAAGAAAGGCGGCGGTATCATAGCTCGGCCCTTTGACACGGAACCGTTCGCGGTAGCGCGCAGGCAGACCTGTCTCTGGGTCCACATCAATGAAATAAACACCCGTCACAAGGTTAGCGAGGTCGTCCGCCTCACCTTGCGCCTGCATTTTCTCAATCACGTCTTCGTCTTCAGAGAGCAGCACATCTGCGTAGTTATCGGACCAGCTCATATCTTTAGTGAGCCAAACGACATAGCCTTCGCGCAGATTATTGGCCGTCAGCGCTTGCGGGCCTTTGCCTTTATGTTTCAGGCTCATATCGCCACTCCTAATTTTGTCACTTCCGCAATGGCTTCGCGCGGAGCGTAGCCGAGCAGAAGAATAGCGGGGCCTTTAATACCACGCGCTTTGATGTCATCGGCAAGGCTTTCAAGCGTGGTCGCGACAATCAGTTGGTTAGCACGCGAAGCGTTCTCAACAACGGTCACAGGCGTGGCGCGGTCTGCGCCGTGAAGCAGCAAACGCCCTTGAATAAATCGGCTCGCGCCAACGCCCATATAAATCGCGGCGCGTGTGTCGCGTGTGGCGAGCGCTTTCCAATCATGATCAGCAAAGCCTTCGGCGTCGTGCCCTGTAATAAAACTCACTGATTTATTCCGTCCGCGTGTGGTGAGCGACGCGCCAATCTCCGCGGCAGCTGACGCAGCCGACGTAATTCCAGGGATGATGCGGTAGCGAAGACCCGCGTTTGATAGCGCGTCAAGCTCCTCATCCGCGCGACCAAATATAAGCGGGTCACCCGATTTGAGGCGTACGACTTGATGGCCGCCTTGGGCTTTCTCATTGAGGATAGCATTGATGGCGTCTTGGCGTGTCGAATAGCCATGAGGGTCTTTGCCGACGTAAATATATTCCGCTTCACGACGTCCGAAATCGAGCACGTCTTGGCTGACGAGGCGGTCATAGACAATCACGTCCGCCGCGTGAAGCGCTTGCCGTGCCCCAATCGTTAAAAGCTCCGCAGAGCCTGGCCCCGCGCCGACGAGGACGACTTCACCTGTCTTCTCGCCCGCCTTACCTGCGGCAAGTTTCGCGTCCACGCGCGCTTCTAATTCTGACTCGGTGATGCGGAGTTGAGAGCGTAAATCCTTACCATCAAATATATCTGCCCAGAAGGTTTGGCGTATTGACAGGTCTGGCAGGCTTTGTTTCACTTTTGCCCGCAAGCCATTGATTTTATTTGCAAGTGAGCCGAGCGTGGAAGGCAATAGCTGTTCCATCTCGGATTTCACAGCACGCGCGAGGCTTGGGCTTGTCCCTTCTGTGCCAATGGAGACAATCACGGGGCTGCGGTCTACAAGCGCGGGCGTGATAAAGGCACAGGCATCTTTTTGATCCGCCGCATTGACGAGAAGTCCGCGCGCGCCTGCGAGATTTGCAATGTGAGAGTTCGTCGGATCATCCTCTGTCGCGGCATAGACCAAACGCATGCCGTCTAAATCTGATTCAGAAAAATCACGCGCGTCCCAGATGATGCGCCCGGCCTCTACCCAGCGCTTAATTTCAGGAGAAATCTCTGGCGCGATGAGGAGAAGTTTCGCGTCGGTTTTTACAAGTGTGCGCAGCTTGGCTTCCGCCGCACCCTCACCGCCGACAATCAAAATTGTCTGCTCCGCCGTGTCCACATGAATGGGAAGATATCGCATGTTTGGCTCCAACGCCTCAGGTTTTGCCAGATGGCTTATGGGGGCAAACCGCATATTCGGCTTGCTTTTGAAGTGTTCTATATATAGAACGATTGGACATTATACCAGACCCTCGCGGCATTTATTTTAAGCGAATGGTCACATTTGTGAGAGCGCCTTGGCCCGAACCAAACGTCAGATATGCCCTGAAACAGACGCGTTAGGCGACCGTCTGGGTAAGACTATTCAACGTCTTCGCACGGTCGACAACCTCTCACTCGGCGAATTGTCTGAAATGTCAGGCGTCGCCAAGTCGATGATTTCGCAGATTGAAAAAAATGAGACAAATCCTTCACTTGCTACGCTGTCTCGCCTCTCTCAAGCACTGGGCACAAGCGTTGAAGCGTTTTTAGTTGATACGCCGGACAATGGCTCTGCGCTCGTGCAAAAACTTAATACGCAAGACACGCCGCAACTTAAGTCCGAAGATGGGCTGTGTGAACTTCGCATCACGGGCTGGATCGACACAGTGCAATGGGTGCAGTGGTATGATTTTAAGGCCCTCCCTGGCGGTCGGCTCGAAAGCTCTGCACATCCAGCGGGGTCAGTTGAGAATCTCACAATTCTAGAAGGTCATCTTCGGGTTACGGTCAAAGAAGAAAGCTGGGAGGCCAAGGCAGGCCAAACCCTCCGATACCGCGCGGATAAAGACCATATCATCGAAAATATTGGCGAGACGCCCGCCCACGCGACAATGGTCAACATTCTCGCCCATGCGGTGCGTCCAACATCATAGCTCATCCGCAAAAACTGACTGTTATATGGCGAGAAAATAACCATTCTTTCATTGGCGCGCGCAACATTACCCGTTAAGACAGTTTGAGTCGGGTACTTACTGACCTGACAAAAGACTAATACGACCTATTTTGGACCTGCCCGCTATGCTTAATCGCCTTTTTCTGACGACAGCCCTTACATCACTTATGTTTGGCGCTGCGAGCCTCGCCTCGGCCCAGACCACAATCGACGCAGATCGCGACACGCCCATCACGACAGAAGACGGGGGCGATATCACTGTCAATACGGGCATTACTGTCTCTACGACAGGCGAAGGCCCTGCGATTACGATTAATTCTGACAACACCGTGACCCAGTCAGGCGTGGTCAACATCAACAATGTCGATAACGCCACTGGCGTACTTATCAGTGGTGGCAATACAGGCGGCTATACGCAGTCGGGAGCGATTGGCATTGTCGAAGATTACACGCCTGAGGACACAGACGGCGACCGTATCCCTGACCAGCCACTCGCCTTGGGCACAGGGCGTACAGGTATTTTGATTTCGGGCGCGAGCCCATTTGTCGGCGACGTGACCTTAGAGGCCGCGGGCAGCATTTCGGTCGAAGGTAATGATAGCTACGGCATTCGTCTTGCGGGGGGCTCTGGGGTAACAGGCGATATAAACGCGCTAGGCAGCATTGCTGTGACAGGCAATAATTCTGTCGGTGTCAGCATTGAAGACAGAATTATCGGCGAGCTTGCCTTAGGACGCGGCATTGCGACGCGCGGCACGGGTGCCTCATCTGTCGTCGTGAGTGGCGATATTGACGGTGGATTTACGGCAACAGGCGCAATTACGAATACGGGCTACCGTTTCACAGACCGCCCGAATGTGCAGGCGCGACCATTACTTGATGAAGACGACCTCGGCCAAGCAGGTGCAGCCGTCAATATAAGCAGCAATATTCGCGACGGCATATTATTTGACCAAGTTGTTACAACGACCACAGCTGAAGACGGCACGGTCACTTCCGCTATCACCTCAGTGGCCTCCGTCACGCAACTTGGCGGCGCACCTGCCATTTTGATTGATGGTCAAGGCACGCCCATCGCCATTGGACGTGTATCGGCGATTACTGACCCTGACGCCGAAGGTTTTGACGCTAATCTTCTCTACGGATTTATCAATGAGGGCCAGCTTGTCGCTCAAGGCGTTTATAACGACGTGAATTCGACAACATTTGAAGTGCGAGACGCGACACTTGAAGGCGGGTTCTTTAATTCAGGCACGATGAGTGCAAGCAGTTTCCGCTCTGGCGATGACGGCACTGCTGATGTCGACGGTTTTACAGGTACGGCCAAAGTGCTTGTCTTTGGAGACGGCGCAATTTCTGAGACTATAAATAATACTGGCATTATCACGGCCAGTGTTCGCGAAGCCGATGATGAAGTTTACGCAGACCGTGACAATATTGTCGCACCGCGCCTGATTGAAGTCGTGGCCATTGATATCGAATCTGACGCAGACATTGGCAGCCTCATGAATAGTGGAGCGATTGGTGCCGTTATCACTGGGCGTAACGGCAACGTCGTGGCGCTTCGTGACGCCTCAGGTACACTCAACAACATCGTCAATACAGGTACAATTAGCGCCTTTGGTATCAATTCTGACGCCAATGGCAATGAAACAACAGAGTTTACGCGTGTCGCACTGGATTTGTCAGCGAACACCTCAGGTCTCAGCCTGACTCAAAACCGTGCAGTGGATACGGACGAAACTGACAACAACACACCGCCCGATCCGTCAATCATTGGCGACGTCCTTCTCGGCAGTGGCGACGATGTCGTCACCTTAACAGCAGGTACGCTTATCGGCGACGTGGCGTTTGCTGGTGGAGAGAACACGCTGTCTTTAAGCGGAGGATCTCTGGTTCAAGGCGCAATCACCAGCGTAGGCGGTACGCTTGGCCTAGATGTCGTAAATAGTTCTCTCACTAACCTTTCAGGCACACCCATTTCCATTCGCTCTGCGAGCTTTGACGCGACATCGGCATACAACCCGACGCTTGACGGCGCGACGGGACAGGCCAGCACATTAGTCGCGTCAGGAGATATTACATTCGCGGAGGGCGCACAGATTAATCCCATTCTGTCCAATATTATCGGGAGTACGGCCAACACATTCACAGTCGCAAGCAGTGCATCTAACCTCAACATTGAGGGCGATCTTTCTGCGTTGACTGGGACTGTTTCGCCGTTCCTTTATAATACCAGCTACGCGTTTGACCCGAACGACCCCAACGCGCTTATCGTGACGCTAGACCTGCGCGAAACATCAGAACTCGGCCTCGACAATGTACAAACATCCGCCTTCAACTCTGCCTTTGAGGCTTTGGGTGCGAACGCCGCACTTGGCGATGCTTTCGTGAACATCACGGACGGATCCGAGTTCAACCAAGCGTTCAACCAGTTGCTGCCTGAATTTGCCGCCGCGGCGCGTCAATTCGTGATTGCCAATGTAGACGGCGCGACAGGCGCTGTCGGTGCACATCTTGATAATGTCCGCCGCAGCCAAGACCGTCCAGGCGGCGCATGGATACAAGAATTTGCCTATTTCGCTGACCGCGACTTGGCGGGGCTGTCCGAGCAATATCGCGGCTCTGGCTTCGGATTCAATGCCGGTCTAGATACTGCACTTGGGCCGTTCCACGCTGTGGGCATTACAGCTGGTTTTGCGTCGACTGAAATTGAAAGCGTTGCTGATAATGATGAGCCGTTTGACATGGTTACTGTACAGCTTGGTGCTTACGCAGGCTACCAGACGGGTAATCTAGGTATCGAGGCAATTGCGGGCTTTGGCTATAATGATTTCGAGAGCCAAAGACTCGTTAATGTCGGTAACTTCACGGGCGAGTCGTCAGGCGATTGGTCTGGTACGCATGTGAACGCCTCGCTCCGCGCGGGATATGATTACGATATAAGCGACCGCTTCTTTGTGCGTCCTGCCGTATCGCTTGACTATCTAACGCTGAAAGAAAAAGCCTATACAGAAAACGGCCTTGAAGGCATTGCGCTCGACATTGATGAGCGCACATCTGATAGCGGGTCTGCGACAGCTATGCTGAATTTCGGCGGTAAGTTTATGGGTAAGCGGACATGGGTACGCCCATCTGTGCGCGTTGGCTACCGCAATGATTTTATCAATGACGGCGTTATTACCACAGGCCGCTTTGTCGGCGGCACAACACCGTTCACAATTGAATCAGAGGAATTCCCAAATAGTGGTTTCCTCCTTGGTTTCTCTGTCGCGGCTGGCTCTGAATTCTCAAGCTTCTCGCTCGACGTTGATAGTGATATTCGTGACGGCTTTATCCGCCATACGGGTCGTATCGTCTTACGTTTGCTGTTCTAACGGCGCTGCCTGCTCGACCGTCAAAAGTTAATTCGCACGATTAAATTAGCGCTCCACTTGCATGGGGCGCAAATCGCCGCATAGTAGCGTTTCTGATTCATTTTCAAGGTGAGCGACAGCATGGCGAGTGCGGCGAAAAAAGACCTGTTTGCAGGGCCAAAATCTGGTGAAGATACAAGCGGCTATTCCGCCAAAGATATTGAGGTCTTAGAAGGCCTAGAACCTGTCCGCTTGCGTCCTGGCATGTATATCGGCGGGACGGATGCCCGCGCTCTGCACCACCTTTTTGCTGAAGTTATCGACAACTCTATGGATGAAGCGGTGGCGGGACACGCAAGCCGTATCGAGGTCGAACTTGAGGCCAATGGCTATCTCTCTATCGCAGATAATGGACGCGGGATTCCCGTCGATCCGCACCCCAAATATCCTAAAAAATCCGCGCTCGAAGTTATCCTGACAGAGTTGCATTCGGGCGGGAAGTTTTCCAATAAAGCCTACGAAACATCAGGTGGTTTGCACGGCGTGGGCGTGTCCGTTGTGAACGCATTATCAGATGATTTGATTGTTGAAGTGGCGCGTAATAAGACATTGTATTCTATGAGTTTTTCTAAGGGTAAACCGCAAGGGAAAATCAAAAATCTTGGTGCAATCAATAACCGTCGTGGCACAAAAGTGCGCTTTCACCCTGACCCTGAAATCTTTGGCCCTAAGCTAAGATTTAATGCTGCGCGCCTATTTCGCATGGCACGGGC
>CALLME010000010.1 GCA_938007945.1 uncultured Caulobacterales bacterium | reverse complement strand
ACAACTGAGTCATTCCCAGGTCCATTCCAAGGGCTCAACTTTATCTCCGCCCAAACTATTTCAATTGACGCAAATGGTCAGATTGTAACTTCGGTCGGCACTTATAACGCCCCAGGTGGACAAGTGCCTGCCATTGGCCTGACAAATGTTGATGCGCCAATTATCTTCCCACTTATTGACTTGGCTGCAACCCAAGCCAGCACAAATGGTGAGCTCGTGTGGCAGACAGATGCGAACGGCCTCGTTTATCCAGCCTCTATTAATGTTCCGACAACGGATTTCGGTACGTTGACTGTGACCTTCACAAGCGGACAGCCGCCTGTCGTCACAGATAGTTCTGGCAATACGGTCTTCGCAGTCGATCCTGCCACTGACTATGACGATACAATCGACAATAGCGGCCTCATGAGCGGTGACATTATTACGGGTCTTGGTGATGATACAATCATTAATCGCGGGAACATTGCTGATGACATTTATCTCGGCGAAGGCAATGATAGATATACTGCTGGGGCAGCGGGCACATCAGGCGATATTTATGGCGGCGATGGCAATGACATCATCAATGCGCGCGGCGGCGCTCAATCACTTTACGGCGAAGACGGCGATGATTTTCTGCGCGGCGGTGAAGGCGACGACATGCTGTTTGGCGGATTTGGCGTTGATTATCTACGCGGCGGCGAAGGGGCCGATGTGCTTAACGGTTTTGCAGGGCAAGACTGGGCGGATTATATAACTTCAAGCGCAGCTGTAACGGTTGATCTGTCGACAGGCGTCGGTACGGGCGGTGACGCCCAAGGTGATACATATGTATTCGTCGAACGCGTATACGGCTCAAACTTTGACGACACGCTTACGGGTGACGGCAATGTGAATTATCTACGCGGCGCAGGCGGCAACGATGTGCTTAATGGCGGCGGCGGTGTTGACTACCTCCAAGGTGACGCAGGCGCAGATGTTCTAAACGGTGGCGCGGGCTCAGACTTTGCGTATTACGCTTCATCCCTCACAGGTTTGACCATTGATTTGGGTAATCCAAATAACAGCACAGGTGAGGCGGCAGGTGATAGCTATAATAGCATTGAGAACATTATGGGCTCTCGTTTTGATGATTTCATTTACGGCGACGCAAATGATAACTTCTTACGCGGGCTAGCTGGAGATGATCAAATCTTTGGCGGAGACGGCAATGACTTCTTGCGCGGGGATACAGGCTCTGATGTGCTCGATGGCGGTGCGGGGTTTGACTGGGCTTACTACGCGACGTCCACAGCGGCTGTGACGGTTGATTTGTCCACTGGTGCTGCGAGCGGTGGCCACGCGACAGGCGATAGCTTTGTCTCTATCGAGCGTGTCTTTGGGTCTGTCTTTGGCGACTCTATCACGGGCGATAGCGGCAACAACTATCTGCGCGGCTTTACGGGTAATGACACGATTATTGGCGGCGCAGGCATCGACTTCCTGCAAGGTGATGCGGGCGCAGATGTGCTCGACGGCGGCGCAGGTACTGATTATGCGGTGTATGTAAGCGCGACGACAGCTTTAACAATTGACCTTGGAAATAGCGCGAATAATACGGGCGAGGCTACAGGCGATACCTATATCTCAATCGAGAGTGTGACAGGCTCACGCTTTAATGACGCCATCACGGGCGACGCGGGTAATAATTATCTGCGCGGCTTCCTCGGTGACGACATCATCAATGGCGGTGCAGGCATAGATACACTTCGCGGGGATGCGGGGGCGGATACATTTGTCTTTGAAACAGGCACAGGCTCCGACACGGTGATTGACTATAATGACGCTGACGACATGCTCGACTTCTCAGAGTTCGGCTTTATCGACGTCAATGACGCGCTATCGAATGCCGTAGATACTCTGGACGGCGATGTCGTCTTCACCATTGGCTCTGACGTCATCACAATTGAAGATACAACGATTGCCGATATTACAGACAATATGATTGTCTAAGACGTCGCCTCTGAATTGATGAAACGCGTCTCGTGTCAAAGCGAGGCGCGTTTTTTTGCCTGAGTGAGGCGGCTAGCGCGTCTTTGGCAGGGCGACATTATAGTCGCGTAAGAACTTTGCCATCTCGTCAAAAGCGTGATGTGCTTCGGGTAGCATATCCGCAAATATCGGCCAAACATGACACATATGATCCCAGCTTTGTAAGCTGACAAGAGAACCTGCCGCTTGCGCTTTATTGGTGTAGCGCACAGCATCGTCATATAGCACTTCGCACGTGCTGACTTGAATAAGGGTGGGCGGTAATCCCGCAAGGTCGCCCATGATCGGGGAAACAGTTGGGTGGCTAGGCTTAATACGTGCGCCAATCCAACTCCCGATGAGAAGGACAAAGCGCGGAACTTTTATTAGCGGCGCGATAAGCGGTTTAAGCATTATGTCCGTCTCATAGTTGCGCTCAATGGACGGGCTTTGCATCGTGCCGTCCACTGTTGGCGATAGAGCAATCGCCGCATCTGGTGTGCGCAAACCCCGCTCTGAAGTCGCCCAACGTATCACCATCAGCGTGAGGTTTCCGCCCGCACTGTCACCTGCGACAGCGACTTTTTGCGCAGGCTCTGCACCACTTGGCCCATTGGCTACGATATATTTATAAGCCTCCTGCACATCTTTCACGCCGTCGAGACGTTTATTCTCAGGGATAAGGCGGTAGTCGGGCGCGAAGACGGCGCAGCCTGTGCGTTTCGCCAGATTATACGTGATAGAGCGGTGACTGACCGCACTGCCCACAGCGAATGCGCCGCCGTGAATATAGAGAATGCGGCGTGTCGAGTCTGTCCCCTCGACCGTCGTCCATTCACCTGAAATGATTGTATTGCCTTCACTTTCATAGCTCACGCGGCGGTGCTCACACGGGTCGTTGCGGCTGCTACCAAAGTTTTCAAACCGCGCGCGTTTGGCGCGCAAGGTCGCAAGCTCGCCGCCCGCTCTGGCGGGCCGTGTAAAATTTTTGTCCAGATAATCGAGCACGTCTTTTTGTCCGTCAGAGGGCGGACCAGGATGATCTGTGGGGTGGGGCGGATTATCCCATTGTGACAGATCCTCGCCGCCAAGGTAGAAGCGTACGAATACGCCAAATGCAATGAGCGCAACGATAAATCCAATCAAAGTATAGGTCATGTCATGTCCCTTTAATCAATACCCACAATGCATGTTTTCGAGGGCAGGGGAAGGAGATAATTATCCGTCAAGCTGTGCCAGAAAGCCTTGTAATTTCGCCATGGCAGGAAAGCTATTGGCGCGCAGTCGCTCCATTATTGCCATCTTCTCCGTGTCGTCCTTCGTGATAGATTTTGCAAGTTTTGAAAATCCGTCGAGACGGTTCTCAAGCAACCAACTCCTAATCTCTTTATCTTGGCCCCAATTATATTGGTTCATCATAAAGGCGGCGGTAAAGCGCAGATAATCTGTGTCGTGATTTGGCAAGGGGACCACACCGCAAAGGCGGTTCTTCTCCGCCTCGTCCTCGCGCGTGGCCTCAATATGAGCAATAAAAGCAGCAGAGAAAACGGGTTGATAGCTGCGTACCATTTGCGGGGTAATAAGGTCGCCTTGAAAAATGGGCTTAAGCTCGACATTGGCAATGGCGCGCGCAGAACAATCAATATGAAGCGTTTTCGGTGTCGTTGGGATGTCGCCTCTGTCCAGTGCAATCTTGTCACGCTCTATCGCGCTGACGCGGCCTAGGCGCACAACATTTTTGATGCGGCGTAATTGCGCGACTTCGGCTTGGCTTATAGTCGCGCCGTGAAACATCTGAGGCCGCGTGTCTTTATAAATGCGTAGGAAATAACCGCAGGCTTCGAGTTTATCAAACATGTCTTCAATAGAGTCTGCGCTCGCAATACTCTCAAACTGCGCGGCTTGAGCTTCCATCGTATCGCCAAAAAACTCAATCGTCGGCTGTGTGTTTTTGCGGTCTATCAGCCACGCATCGCGCGGCATAATCCAGCGGATATCATCAGGGTCGACACCGTGCTCAAGCAACCAAAGGCAAACATCAATGCCCGTCTTGCCAGCCCCAATCACGACAAAGCCTTCGGGCGGCTCTGAAATTTTCGGCAGGTCATTCAGCGGCATGAAGCGCACATCATCGGCTACGGTGAAATTAGGTGTATGAGTAGACGGGACAGAGGTTTTAAGATGCGTGCAATCCACGAGTTTTTTATACTTTACGCGCGTCGTTTTCCCGTTGATGAGGGACGTGAACGTGCCCACATTATCATCAGATGCGCCGTCAAAGTTTGACATGGGAAAATAATTCACGCGCCCGCTGGGCAAAAATTGCTGCCGAATGACCGCGTCGAAATAGGCGCTCACTTCTGCGCCACTCGCAAGTTCGCCTAGCCCGTCATTAAGCCCACCAACTTCAATTTGGCCTGTGCCAAGCTCGCGTGAACTTACGCCGTAAAAGGCGGACGGTTGATGCAAGCGCACAAAGGGATAGGCCACATTCCAATGCCCACCAGGCTTGGCATAGCGGTCAACGAGCACCATTGTCGCGTCAGTTTCGCTCAACACAACATCGGCAAAGGCCATTCCCATCGCGCCAGTGCCAATAATCAAGTAATCTGTTTGGAGCTCTGTCATTCAGTCTTATATGCAAATTTATGCACATAAGTATAGCTATGTTTCATGGGGTGTAGCGTGCAGTTGTGACAGGCCGTCTTATCTCTTGTACCAGGCCTTAGCCAGCGGCTCATATCGAATGCATAATGATATTAAGTCAGCTCTTAGGGACGTTGTTATCAAAGGATATTACTTAAGCGCGCGAACCAATTTGGCTCGATCTTTATTATCTGACCAATCGGATTTCGTTGGTTTTGTTAACGGCCTTTGAAAATGCATCCAAAAGCGATTTGGTATCATTGGCTAAGAAATATAGGCTCTCGCTTGATGCACAACCAGACAGCATTGCACCATCTGCGGATGCCATGCCACCGTTCGAGTAGGAGACTGTTGCAAGTTCAATCGAGGCCGATTTGATTTCATTACATAAGGCCTGCGTTAGGTCATTCGCCTCAGCATAATCATTTCCGCTATGCTCTGCACCGTTTTGAGACACGGTATTTTGACCGTCCGTCATCAAAATTAACAACTTTTTACGATCACTCTCTCCGCCTGCATCAAAAGGGTCTGATGGTGTGAGGGCACGCCAGCCCCATTGCAAGCCTGCGGGAATATAGGTCGAACCGCTTGCTGTTAAATTTGAAATTTCTCTGCGAGCTTTGCCTAAATTGTCCGTTAATTCCGTCATAGGCTGACCGCAGGTGCGGTTATATATGGGTGGCACTTTACGTCCGTCATAGCCAGAGCGAGTATTATCTGGCGTACCTCGTGAGCCTACGCATCCAAACCAATTCTCGTTTGCATCGACAGGTACACACGCTTCTACGAGCGATGTAGACACATCCTGTGTATTTGAGCTAGCTGTGCAGTAAGCCCCTGAAGGGCTGACGGAGACATCCCTCCACGACATTGTTGTGCCGCCAGATCCGCCACCGGTTGAGGCTCCAGAACACGTCGTGCTAGAAGACGTAGCTGTCGAACCAGATGATGATGTCGATCTTGTCGACGTGGTACAACTCCCGCTGGATGACGTGGCGCCAGAAGATGATGAGCCCGAAGGAGGCGGGCCAAACAAACCTGTTGCCAGGCAACTACTGCTAGATAAGTCTTCCATTACGCAACTCACCTCAGATCCTTCGGGACCAACGCCTGATAAATCCAACCAGCGCTCAGAGGCATTATTAACGCCGACATTCACATAATCTGAGAACGGAATAATTGCGACTCGTACGTCTCTATCACCTGAATCAAGGCTAGAGATAAAGTCTGTAGCAGCCGAAATGAGTCCAGCCAGATTAGGACCTGCCATTGAGCCTGTTCGGTCGAGCACTAGAGCAATATCTATAGGCATACTACTAACCATATATGAGGCTGCCTCTGCACTGACGAGGTGCTTATCCATTCCCATAGCGCTCATGATTAAGGTCGGCTTCTCTAATTGTGTCTCTAGTGATAATTCACCATCTTCAGCCAAAACAAGATTAAAGTTTGCAATGGACTCGTTGCCGCTTGCAATGAAATTGGCATCAAAAGCCTCTCGCGCAATGTTTGTAAGCTTATCTATATCTGTTTCCCCAGAAATGACGGCCGCGAGTACGGCGCTGTCTGTGGCATCTTGTAAACTAGATTTGTGACTAGCAAGATCGGAGATATCAATAGCGGCCCCAACAGCTAACATAATGACAGTTAAAGACCCTGCGGCCAGTATAGTCATATTACCTGTTTTATCTGAGAGATAGTTTAAGAGTTTGGAATTTGAAGGCACGACATCCCTTTCGCAAAAGTTCCAGTTGTAACTGTGCCTCCAGCTGTAACCGTGCGAAAAATTATTATGCAACTACTAATGAAATCGTAATGAAAAGGGTTAATGTGTGATAAATATCAGAAGCGCGTAAAGCGTCTAATGTCAGTATTGCCGTTGATGGGAAAACGCACAACGCCACCAAGTTTTTGGTGCTGGTCCACGAAAATCATAGTGGCATCGGTTGCGTCCAATAAGACATCCATAAAGGACATGCCCATGGCGGAGGAACCAATGATAAGATAATTCGTTTCAAATTTAATATGGAATGTCCGCCGTTAAAAACAGAATTAATTAATTCAATTTCTTTTCCGCGGCTCCAACAGGCAAATCAAACTAAATCTGAAAGTTATTGATTTAATTCATTTTTTTCTTGGAACGAAATGAGGGGTAAGGCCGTTAGTTAAGTATACAAACCGCTGAGATGAGCGCGCAGACAATTCTGTCCCGCTGCGTTCCCAGCCAAAACCAAGGAGACTTATTATGTCAAACGACAATATTAAGACACTAACAAATATCACGAAACAGCTTATTGATACAAAGTATGGCTACAGCAAAGGTGCCGACATGGTCGAAGATCAAAACTGGCTGAAACGCGAATTTAACCGCCGTGCAAATGACCGTAGCGAACTCGTCGCGCAGTTTCAATCTGAACTCCGCAAGAGAGGTGAAGACGCACCAGAAAATGGCACAGTTACAGGACATGTCGCAGAAGGCTTTACGAAGTTTTCGACACTGTTCCGTGATGATGCAAAAGCGGCGCTAAGCCTTATTGATGACGCAGAGGAAAAACTCGCCGACGAAATTAAGGATGCGCTGGAAGACGAAACGCTGAGTGTAAATGTACGCTCAATGCTGACAACGGCACACGCCGCCGCCATTCAAGGCGAACGCTTTGCAGACCGTCTCGAAGACGCTGCATAATCAATAAACGCGCCCCTTATCTGGGGAGATGAACCGATCACCCAACTCTCTCTGGGTGGTCGGTTTTTTTGTGCGTGCAGATATCAAGCACCGAGCATGGAAAACTGTATTACCCCACTTGCCCCCGATGCCTTAGCTTATGATCGGTCAGCACGAGCGCCATCATGGCTTCCGCGACGGGGACGCCTCTTATGCCGACGCAGGGGTCGTGGCGACCTTTGGTGCGCACATCAATTTCGTTGCCGTCCGCATCAATTGACGGAACAGGGGTCAGCATGGAAGAGGTCGGTTTAATCGCGAGGCGCACGACAATCTCGTCGCCATTGCTGATGCCGCCGAGTATGCCTCCCGCATGATTAGTTTGAAATTCTGGCGCGCCGTCTTTTAGGCGTATCGCATCTGCATTCTGCGGGCCCGTATAGCCGCCCGTCGCCATGCCGTCGCCAATCTCTACCGCCTTGGCCGCGTTAATGCTCATCATGGCAGAAGCAAGGTCAGCGTCGAGTTTGCTATATATTGGCGCGCCCCATCCTGCGGGCACACCAGAGGCCCGAACCTCCAGGATAGCCCCGACAGAGCTACCGTCTTTGCGAATGCTGTCCAGATAATCTTCCCAAGCTTTGGCCGCAACGGGATCGGGGCACCAGAAGGGATTATCGCTGACCGTGCTCCAATCCACGCGCGCAGGGTCGATTTTCTCTGTGCCGATTTGCACAACGCCGCCTGTGATTTTGATGCTCTCTCCGAGCACCTTACGCGCCACTGCCGCCGCCGCCACACGGCTAGCCGTTTCGCGCGCAGAGCTGCGCCCTCCACCGCGGTAATCACGCACGCCGTATTTTGCGTCATAAGTAAAATCAGCATGACCGGGGCGGTAGCGCGTTTTAATTTCGGAATAGTCTTTGCTGCGCTGATCTGTATTTTCAATCATCAGACTGATTGGCGTGCCTGTCGTGACACCTTCAAAAACACCTGAGAGGATTTTGACCGCGTCTGGCTCTTTACGTTGGGTGACAAAGCGCGACGTGCCAGGTTTACGCTCATCAAGGAAGTGTTGAATGAAGTCCGTGTCTAGCGCGATGTTAGGCGGGCAGCCGTCTACGACACAGCCAATGGCGGGGCCGTGGCTCTCGCCCCATGTCGTGAAGCGAAATAAATGTCCGAAGGTATTATGGCTCATGCGACGGTGTTTAACGCCTCAAATGCACAAGCGCTAGTTTAAACCGCGCGGCTTCTCGCTGGAATACGGTAAGTCTGCGGAGCAGGGGGCACAAGCGTCTCAAACGCGCTCTTGGCTTGGAGGAAGGCACGCACATCGCCGTAAGGGCTGTCCGGGTGAAAGAATTTAGCCTTTTTCCGCCACGCCGAACGGATTTCCGCCTCGCGCGCAGATATATTAAGACCGAGCGTCATGAGAGCATCGTGGCGTGTCATAGGGCATCCCATTATTGTTTTGTGGTGCGTCTATCCGAAATCCATCCAAATTCGGAATGCGCTTAACTTCCTACCATTAAGAGTCTATAAAGGTTAATAACTGGCTGAAAAACATAGTTAATTTTACATTTAGGATAAATAAATGAGCACAACCGCTATCCCGCCGACCCCGACACAGGCAGAATATGCCAAACGGGCGGCGCGTCCTGAGCATAAAATGTTCTCCGTTGAAGACCCCATTAGCTATTTCGGGCAGTGGCTTTCGGAGGCAGGTAAGAGCGAGCCGAACGACCCAAATGCCATGACCCTTTCAACCGTCGATAGCGCAGGCTTGCCTGACAGTCGCATCGTTCTCCTCAAAGATTATGATGAGCGCGGATTTGTTTTTTATACAAACGCGACCAGCGACAAAGGTGAGCAACTCGCCGCGAGCGGAAAGGCAGCGCTGTGTTTTCACTGGAAGAGCCAGAAGCGCCAAGTGCGGGTGCGTGGACCCGTGGCGAAAATTCAGAAAAAAGAATCTGATGCCTATTGGGCGGAGCGCGCGCGGGGGAGTCAAATCGGTGCGTGGGCGTCTGATCAATCCTCGGTTATTCAAAGTCGTCTACAGCTTGAAATGGCTGTTGAAGACTCCGAGACGCGGTTTGAAGGCCGCCCCATAGTTCGCCCGCCGCATTGGTATGGCTGGCGCGTGAAACCGCTCTTTATAGAGTTTTGGCAAGACGGCGCGTTCCGCTTACACGACCGTCGCCGCTTCCACCGCGCTCGCACTGGCGCGCGCTGGAAATCTGAACGGTTATGTCCATAGGGCAGGGCTAAAGCGCTATGGAATTTCTATTTTTCATATTTTTGCTTTTTATCGTTTTCGGCCTCCTAGGGGGCGAAAATCGAAAGAAAACAAAATCGAGTCTGCGTCAAATGGGGCAGGCGAGTAATACCCGTGATATAGGTGGCGCGGGTGATTATCCCTCAAGCTGGAAAAATTACGAGGCGACAGAAGCAAATGTGAATGATGGCATGCAAGACGACCTCGATCCGTCTGCCCTATTTGAAGTTTCCAAAGCGCGTCTTGAACGTGCGGGGCGTTCGGCCCACAAAGCGGCTGCCGCAAAGATAGCTTATGAGGGCTTGCCAAAGTCGGCTAATCTGTCTTCAAAGACGCGCAAGATGGAAACCTCAATTACGATTGACACGAAACAACCGCCGCTCATCCGCGATATGAATATTTCGCGGCGGCTTTTCCTGTCGGGCGGTCGCGGGCATGTCTTTGGCGAGCGGCAAAAAAGCGGCGGTGGCGGCAAATCGCTTTTGAGCTTTATCGTGCTTGGCCTTATAGTGGGCAGTATAACTTACGCGCTTCAAACTTTATTTTAAAGGACTCCCCATGAACGACGTTATCGTGACACCCCCCAAAGCCTCTGGCGTGAAGCGCCGTAAAGCGCGGGACACTATCCACCGCCTCACTTTGCTCCTCGCCGTCGTGACACCGCTCGTCTTTATCGTGGCGGCACTCGGCGCAAAATTTGGGATTTGGAGTTGGCAGTTCGGGCTGGGCACGCTGACGCGCGGCGTGGGCATGAAGCTG
>CALLME010000009.1 GCA_938007945.1 uncultured Caulobacterales bacterium | reverse complement strand
GCGGAAGGCGAGAGTCAGATTGACAGCCCCCCAGAGATATAAATGCGAGAGCTGTAAGCGTGCCAAGAAAGGGTTTAAACATAGTCTCGCATAGCATATGAGGCGCGGAAGAGAATAGCGAACGACTATACGCTGGTTATTACTCTGAGGAAGGATTACTTGATGTCTCACACGACAATTTTTTCACTGTCTTCTGCACCAGGTCGGGCGGGTGTGGCTGTATTTCGCGTCAGCGGGCCAAAGGCAGGTGAAATTGCGACAGCGCTGAGTGGCGCAGCCCTCCCCAAACCTCGCCTCGCCAAACTTTGTCAGTTTAAAGACATCGATAACCAGCCTATTGACGAAGGACTCCTTCTCTGGATGCCAGCCCCTAACAGCTTTACGGGCGAAGATTGCGCGGAATTTCAAACTCACGGGTCGCCTGCTGTGGCGGAAGCACTCGCAGACGCCTTTCTCGCGGCAGGTGCTCAGCAAGCGGCACCAGGTGAGTTTACTCGCCGCGCCTGCATGAACGGCAAACTCGACCTCACGGAAGCCGAGGGTCTTGCCGATCTAATTGATGCAGATACCCAAGCCCAACGCGTCCAAGCACTGCGGCAAATGCAAGGCGGGTTGAAAACGCGTTATGAAGGGTGGCGCGAAGGTGTGCTTGATGCTCTTGCGCAAATTGAAGGCGAGATTGACTTCCCGGATGAAGCTGATGTGCCTGATGATCTATCGCACAAGGCCAGCGCACCGCTCCTCGCACTTGTCAGGGACATGGAAGACGCCCTCTCAGAATTTGAGCGCGGAGAACGTATTCGCGCCGGTATTGAAGTGGCCATCATTGGCGCGCCAAATGCTGGAAAATCTAGCTTAATCAATTACTTAGCGGGGCGTGACGCCGCTATTGTAACGGATCAGGCGGGCACAACACGTGATATTATTGAAATTTCGCTCGTCATTGACGGCTTGCCCGTGCGCCTTTCGGATACAGCGGGGCTGCGTGAAAGTGAAGACGTAATTGAAGTGGAAGGCATCAAGCGGGCCCGTGGCCGTGCGAAATCGGCGGACATTCGTATTTTAGTGAAAGACTCAGCTGCGCCTAGTGAGGAAGGGACGGCTTTACTTCAAAAAGGGGACATCATTCTTTTGAATAAGCTGGATAAATTACGCACGATTGAACCCGCTTCCTTCGGAAAAACCGATAGCTTCGCAGTGAGCCTGACCGAGAAAACAGGGCTCGACACCTTTGAAACTCGGCTCGCTGAAATCATCAGAGAACGTTATTCGCCAGGCCGCGAAGCTGGGCTGACCCGCGCGCGACATAAAGATTGTGTCTTGCGGGCTAAAGACGCGCTGACACGCGCCGAGGCCGCGCTCGCGATTGCCCCTGAACTGGCGGGTGACGATTTGCGCGGCGCGCTCCAGGCGTTGCGTGAGCTCGCGGGGGAAACTGACATAGAAGCGGTATTTGACCGCATATTTTCGCGTTTTTGCGTCGGAAAGTAAAAGAAGCTTTAACAAAGCACTGTTATTGAAAGACATTTTGACAATAAACTGGCCTTATGTGGAATATAACACTTTAGGGCGCGACGATGTTTCACGTGAAACAATCTGGTCCGCCCCTTAATGTTTCACGTGAAACATTCCTAGGCTTGTCAACAATCTACCTATTTCTGCACCCTCCCCTCGACCTGAACGGCTTTCGGCTCTATATGACACGCTAAGTTCAGCAGGAGAGCGTTATGCCCCAAAGCTCGTCGAAAGAGTGGGATGTCATTGTGATTGGCGGCGGCCATGCGGGCTGCGACGCAGCAGCGGCAGCGGCGCGTATCGGTGCGCGCACACTTCTGCTCACCCATAAGCTTGAAACACTCGGAGAGATGTCTTGCAATCCCGCCATTGGTGGGCTTGGCAAAGGCCACCTTGTTCGCGAAATTGACGCGCTGGACGGCCTGATGGGCAGCGTGGCTGATAGGTCGGGCATACAGTTTCGCCTGCTCAACCGCTCCAAAGGCCCTGCTGTACAGGGGCCGCGCACACAAAGTGACCGCGGACTCTACAAACAAGCGATGCAGGCCGCGCTTAGCAAAACGCAGAACCTCACAATCATTGCGGCGTCAGTTGAAGACGTTGATGTCAAAGACGGTAAAGTCTGCGGGGTCATCACTAAGTGTGGTGAAACATACGCAACGCGCCACGTCGTCCTTACAACAGGCACCTTCCTGAAAGGACTCATCCATATTGGCGATGAGCGAACGCCTGCGGGTCGTCACGGCGAAGCGCCTGCCATCGGGCTATCCGATAGACTTTATAGTCTGGGCTTTGATATGGGGCGCTTAAAGACAGGCACGCCAGCCCGCATCGCAAAAGATTCTATTGACTGGGATGCACTCGATCAACAGCCTGCCGATGATGAGCCTGTGCCGTTTAGCTTCTTAACTGAACAAATTAAAGTACCGCAAATCACTTGCGGCATCACCCATACCAATGCGCGCACTCACGCGATTATTAGCGGAAATATCAAGAAAAGCGCGGTTTATAGCGGCTCTATCGCAGGAAAAGGCCCGCGCTACTGCCCCTCAATTGAGGATAAGGTCGTGCGCTTCCCCGACCGTGAGCAGCATCAAGTCTTCCTTGAACCCGAAGGGCTGCCAGACGGCGAAGACGGCAACACAGTCTACCCCAACGGAATTTCAACATCCCTGCCCCGGGATGTACAGCTTGAATTTTTACGCTCTATGCGGGGGCTAGAGAATTGTGTGGTGCAGCGTTACGGCTACGCTATTGAATATGACTACGTCGATCCGCGCGAACTTCACGCCACGCTAGAGACGAAGAAGCTGTCAGGACTTTATCTCGCAGGCCAAATTAATGGTACGACTGGTTATGAAGAGGCGGCTGCACAAGGGCTGTACGCTGGAACGAATGCGGCCCTTTCCGCGAAAGGGGCGGCGCCATTTATTCTTGACCGCAGTCAAGCCTATCTAGGCGTCATGATTGATGACCTCATTACAAAAGGGGTTACGGAACCGTACCGTATGTTTACGAGCCGTGCCGAGTACCGTTTATTACTGCGCGCCGACAATGCAGACCAGCGCCTCACTCCACTTGGCCGCGAGATTGGACTTGTCTCCGAAGCGCGTGCCAATGCCTTTGAAGCAAAGCTTATTGAACTTAAGGCCGCGTCCGAGCTTGCGAGCGAGCTGAAACATACCCCTAACACGCTGATTGCGCATGGCCTTAAGGTCAATAATGACGGCGTGCGCCGCAGTGTGAGCGATCTCCTTGCCTATCCCAATATTCGTTTTGAAGACTTAATTGAGGTTTGGCCTGAACTGTCGGAACTCAAAGCCGATGCGCGGCAGCATCTAGAGACTGAGGCGCTCTATGCGGGTTATATTGATCGTCAAGCGCGCGATATTGCGGCTTTTCGCCGTGATGAGGGGCTGAGACTACCCAGCGAACTTGATTACGGCGCGATAGGCGGTATTTCAAATGAAGTGCGAGAGAAGCTAAAAATCGCCAAGCCCGCAACATTAGGGCAGGCAGCACGGCTTGAAGGTATTACACCTGGCGCGCTGACAGCTGTGCTCGCCTATCTCAAGAAAGCCTCTTAAATGGGGGAGGGGCGCTTTACGGCGCAGGATTTCGCAGCGTTAGACGATGTTTCACGTGAAACATTCGCTGATTTTGAGCAATACAGTACGCTT
>CALLME010000008.1 GCA_938007945.1 uncultured Caulobacterales bacterium | reverse complement strand
ATTGCCGCCGCTATTGCGATAGGGTGGGTGGCGTCGCGGAAACTATCGGTAAAATTTAGAGCGCGCGGGGAAGACCTCAAGCGGCCCTATGTTTTCAGAAAGCTGTATAAATCTTTTGCATCCGTTCTCTGGCTTATTGTTGCGGTGATTATATTGTGGATAACGACGGTCGCTTTTGCGGCGATTGGACTTCCCAATGGTGGCATGCGGATTGCGGTGAGTATCCTTAATGCAGGGATTATAGTCAGGCTCGTCACGGCCAATATGAAGGCAGGTACGCTGCGCAATTTCCTCACATGGGCGGCGTGGGCCATTGCAGCGCTCTATATCCTTAAACTTCTAACCCCAATCACAAACGCCTTAGACGGCGCGGCGCTAACCTTGGGCGATACGCGTATCTCGGTGTTGCAAATTATTACTGGCTTCATCGTCCTCATGGCTGGGTTGTGGATTGGTCGTGTGACAGGCGATGCGGCGCAAGCGCAACTTTCCTCAAGCAAAAGCTTATCCCCGTCTATGGGCGGCTTGCTGGGACAAGTCGCGAAAGTCGCGCTGATGATTTTGGCGGTGGTCATCGCGCTCAACATGGTTGGGTTTAATCTGGCAGCACTCGCCGTTATGGGCGGCGCAATTGGTGTCGGCATTGGTCTCGGCCTGCAATCTATATTCGCCAATTTTATGTCTGGCATTATTATATTGCTTGAGAAATCCGTCAAAGTGGGTGACTTTATCGAGCTTGCTTCTGGCACAACAGGACAAGTGAAAGAAATCAATATTCGCGCGACTTTGGTCAATACGAATGACGACATTGATATCCTTGTCCCCAATGAAGAGTTCATCAAAGCACAGGTCATCAACTGGACACTGCGCGATGCGCGCCGCCGCTTGCATGTGCCCTTTGGTGTGGCTTACGGCACAAAAAAAGAGAGTGTTGAAAAGGCTGGTTTAGAAGCGGCTGCCGCTGTTGAATTTACAGACAAATCCAAAGGGCGTGAACCGCAAGTCTGGCTGACAGAATTTGGAGATAGCAGCCTTAATTACGAGCTTATAGTCTGGCTATCAGAGACGGCCGTGAAAAAACCAGGTAGAGTGAAAGCCGCTTATAATTGGGAGTTGCATAGTGCGCTTGAGAAATATGGTCTGGAAATTCCATTCCCGCAAAGAGATCTCAACATTCGTCAACCTGCTGAAATTACAGTGAAGATGAAATAGAGATATAACCAAAGATTATACTGCGATGACTTCACATGTCACCCCGTCGTCATTGCGCACATTGTGCTTGACGACCTTAGCCATGATTGCCTTTGCCGCAAATTCGGTGTTTGCGCGTTTTGCGCTCAGCTCAGAGGCCGCAATTGACCCTGTCAGCTATACTGTACTTCGCCTTGTCGCCGCTGCTGCGGCCTTATTGATATTATTAAATCTGCGCAAAAAGAAAACACATGATCAGCGATTAGAGGCACGGCAACTCCGAAAAAGCTCATTTGATGCTCTCTCTGTTTTAAGCCTATTTGGTTATGCTGCTGCCTTTTCCTTGGCATATTTGCGACTTGATACCGCGATGGGCGCGCTCATTCTTTTTGGCATTGTTCAGCTAACTATGGTGGGTTGGGGGCTCTTCAAGGGTGAAAAATTGACGGCAGTCCAAGTAATTGGCATTGCATTAGCCAGTGCAGCGTTCATATATCTCATGTCGCCAGGGCTGTCAGCGCCCGACACAAAAGGGGCGGCATTAATGGCCATTTCAGGCGTGTGCTGGGGTGTTTATTCCTTGGCCGCGAAAGGACATGAAGACCCGCTTTTGCGCACAACATATAATTTTGTAGGTACGCTGCCACTTGCAATCTTGGCAGTTGGACTGTGGATTGTGTTAAATGGCCAAGGCTTAGTGATTACGCAAAAAGGGTTATGGCTCGCTGTTATATCGGGCGCGCTAACATCAGGGGCTGGTTATGCAATTTGGTATAGTGCGCTTCAAGGACTGTCATCTGCACAGGGTGGAATTGTTCAGCTTTCAGTGCCGGTGCTCGCCGCAATTGGTGGGGTCATGCTAGTTGATGAGCCGCTGACTTTGCGGCTCTGTATTTCTGGAGCGTTTATCCTGGGCGGTATAGCGCTGACTATGCTCAAGCGTTCCGATGGAAAAACGTAGCCCTAAGGCTACGTTTAAAAAGTGTGTAATGAGACTAAAGTTGAACTTCTTTGCTCTTACCGATGTCTGGCATTTCGCCTTTGATATTGGCTTTGGCTGTCTCGTATAAAAATCCGATCGTGGATTTATCTGACGCCCAGACATGTGCAGAATTTGGAATAAATTTCAGCATCATCATTTTGGGATCTGTCTTTCCATCGGGATACCAAGAGGAGACGATAGGATTCCAGTATTTTTCAATCGTCGCCATATCATGATGCGGATAAATCATGCCGCGCACGCAGGCTTGATAGTCATCATCAATGTGACACATGTGAACTTCTGACGGATTTTCGATGACCGCTTGGCCAAGCTCACTCGTGTTGTCCGAGTAGAAATAGATGACATGCGCGTCTTCATCAACTTGAGCTGACATCGGTTGCATATGATGGGATGGATTGGGTGAACCGAGCATCACGCAACGGGCGTCACCAATCTCTTCTAATAATTGTTCTTGCGGGTTTTCGTCAAATTTCTTGAGGCTGGCCATATCGGGTCTTTCGTCTTGAGTTGCTGTTCGCTAAACAACACAGACAGGCCGCGAAAGTTCCGTAAGAATGATGGCTTTTGACTAAACGCTAAAGCTGGTCCCGCATCCACATCCCGCTGTGGCGTTGGGGTTGTGGATTTTGAACGCGCTGCCGATAAGCTCATTTGTATAGTCGATCTCAGAGCCTGCGAGGAACTCAAGGCTGATGTCGTCCACGACAACTTTTGCGCCGCTGCGTTCAATCACGATATCGTCGCTATTGGGCGCATCGGCGAAATCGAACTTATACTGAAAGCCTGAACAGCCGCCGCCTTTGACCGCGACGCGCAGGTATTTATCAAAGCCCTGCTTGGCCATAATCTTCTTTATCTGCGTTGCGGCAGACTCAGAGAGTGTAACTTGTGTTTGAGCTGTAGCGTTTTCCATAGAACCTATATAGAGAGTGCAAGAGCGATTTAAAAGGCGAACCTTATTAAAGGCAACACATGGGTAAATTTTCACCACTCCGTGAGCGCGCGATATACGCCTCTGATCCGACCCGTGCGCGCGGACGCCGTATAGAGCAGCCCTCTGGTTCCGAGCGTAGCCCGTTTCAGCGTGACAAAGACCGCATCATCCACAGCTCGGCTTTCCGCCGCCTCAAGGGGAAAACCCAAGTTTTCGTCGCGCATGAGGGTGATTATTACCGCACACGCCTGACACATAGCCTTGAAGTCGCGCAAATCGGGCGCTCTATCGCGCGTGTGCTTGGCCTCGATGAAGACCTCGCAGAATGTTTGTGTCTTGGCCATGACCTCGGCCATCCACCATTTGGGCATTCAGGCGAAGACGCGCTGGCCGAAGGGATGGCGCCGTATGGCGGCTTTGACCACAATGCGCAGACGTTGCGGATTGTGGAGCTACTAGAAGGACGCTACGCCGAATTTGATGGTCTGAACCTGACATGGGAAACGCTGGAAGGCATTGCCAAGCATAACGGCCCGCTGATTACCAAAGAAGCTGACAAAGCCAAACTGCCTTGGGCCTTGCGCGCACTAGATGATTGGGAACGCCTTGAGCTTGACACTTACGCGGGGCCAGAGGCGCAGGTCGCGGCATTGGCCGATGATATCGCCTATAATAACCACGACATTGATGATGGCCTTCGGGCAGGGCTGTTCTCGGTCAAGGACGTCTGCGAAGTGCCGCTTGTCGGCGAAGCGTTCAGAGACGTTCAAAAGCGCTATCCTGATATTTCAGAAGACCGTATGATCCACGAAGCTGTGCGCGACCTTATCGGATATATGGTTGCTGATGTGCTGGGCGAGACACGTGACCGCTTGGCGGCGGCGGCCCCCAAATCAGCGGATGATATTCGCGGGCTTGATCACGCCATTTGTGATTTCAGCGCGAAGTTCCGCGAGCAAGAAGCGCCTTTGCGCAAATTCCTGTTTGAGAATATGTACCGCCATTACAAAGTTAACCGCATGATGGGCCAAGCCACGCGTGTGGTGCGGGAGTTGTTCGACCTCTTCCTTGAAGACCCTGATATTCTCCCAACGGAGTTGCGGCAGCGTTGCGACGCACCAAAAACGGCGACCACTGCGCGTATTGTGTGCGACTATATCGCAGGCATGACTGATAGCTACGCCATATCAGAGCACCGCAAGCTATTTTCTGTGACGGGTTATCTTTAGTCAAACAGC
>CALLME010000007.1 GCA_938007945.1 uncultured Caulobacterales bacterium | reverse complement strand
AAAAAGCGGTTTTGACGCCGACAGAACTGTGGCCGTTTTTCTCAAGCGCTTGGCCAGGCACAAAATGTCGAAGGAATCGCAATTCCGCGCGGCGGGCATAAGGCGTTATGGCAAGTGTCTTGCCGTCTATATCGCGGCTGAACTTGGCCTGCACGCGGTAGCTCTTTCCGTCACGAAAGGCTTCAGGATTGGGGTTTGTTTTTGAGATCGCCGCGTCTCTATAGGCGTCATCGCCTTGGATAAAGCCTGCTGTTTCTTGATTAAGATTAGTAAAAGAACTCAGCGCATTGACGGCCCAAGGCCCGAAACTTTTTTGATATTTTAGCTGTATTTTTTGCTGGTCAAATCCGCTATCATCACGAAAGCCGTCATCATGGGCGAGCGAAACAGATGCGCGAATATGGCCGTTCGTCAGCGAGGTGACGGCGGAAACATACCCATCATCACTCGCAAACAAACGCGCATAATTCCCACCTAAATGCGTATCACGCGACTGCACGTTAATCAGACCGTGCAATGCGTTAGAGCCGTACTCGACGGGGCCGGGGCCTTTAAAAACTTCATATTTGCCCGCGAACTCTGTGCCCGCTTCAAATAACCCATTCACATTGGCAAATCCCGCCGCGCGTAAGGGTACGCCGTCCTCAAGATATAAGAAGCTACCTGCGCCTGCGCCGCCTGTGAGGACGGGTGAACGCATAGCCGTGAGATGTTCTTGGCCAGAACCGCGGTGAATGTTTAGTCCTGCGACCGCGTTAAGGGCCTCGGAGGGATGAACAGCGCTGATACGTATAATGTCATTTATACCTAAAATATCAATGCTAGCAGGGGCGTTCAGGGCCTGAGTTTGCGCATTATAAATGCCTTTGACAATTAACTCATCGAGAATACGAACATCATAAATAATATCATCATCACTCAAATTAGTACTGTCGCTGGCGTTTTGAGCTTCGGCAAGGTTTGCCAAAGCCATTAAAAGACAAGTTACGGAGAAGACCTTACTATATCGCATTTTTTAAAATCCTAGTCACGGCGCTGACAATCTGAAAATATCTACGTCTGAAAAAATATCGAGTTTCTTAAGCAGGCTTAGGTTTAGGTTGAGCCTTGGGTTTAGACGCTTTTTTCTTTGGCGGTGTAATCTTTGCGGTCGGTGTGATGACGTGCAAATCGCGCTGTGGGAACGGGATAGATATGCCGGCTTTATCAAAGGCTTTATTGATTTCACTGTGAAGCGCATGACGCGTAGGCACGCGGTCTTCAAACGACTTGAGGAAGGCGCGCACTTCAAAATCAAGCGAGCTATCGCCAAAGCCGCTAAAGATAAATTGCGGCGGCGGCGTTTCAAGCACGAGTTTATTGGCGCGCAAGACCTCCATAACTACGTCTTTGGCTTTATCGGTATCAGAGCCGTAAGCAATGCCGACATTGACAACCAAACGCGTAATAGAATTAGAGAGCGTCCAATTCGTCACGCGTTGCGATATGAGCTCTTCATTTGGAATAATAATCTCGCGGTTGTCTAAATCAACGAGTGTTGTGGCGCGAATTTGAATACGTGTGACCGTGCCTGATTGCTCACCAATAGTAACGTAATCACCGAGCCGCACGGGACGTTCAAACAATATAATCAAGCCCGAGACAAAGTTCGCAATTATCTTTTGCAAACCTAAGCCAATACCCACGGAGAGACCTGTAATCACCCACTTAAGCTGTGACCACTGGAGTCCCAATTTGTCGAGCGAAAGGAAGAGGCCTAGGCCAAAGATGATATAGCCGAGAATTGTCACAATGGCGTAGCGCGTACCCGCATCAACGCCCACGCGGTTGAGCACAAATATCTCAAGAAAGCCTGGCAGATTTCGCGCGGCAAGTAAGGTGAGCCCAATAATGACAAGCGATTGCATCAAGTTCCAAAGCGTAATCGCGCGTTCAATCGTCATCGTCGAATTCGTCTCTGGGTCAACGGTGTCGACCATATAGTGGCCAAGCTCAACATTATTAAAAAAGCTGAGTGCCGGCAAAAGGTCTGACCAAATCGTCCACATCAGCACGGCGAAAAGCACAATCATAAAGGCGTTGAGGAGTTTTTCAGTCTGGCGACTGACCGTTTCAATATCAATTTTCTCATAGTTCACCGTAGGCGGCGGCGTGACGTCCTCGCCGCGGTCTTCGGCCTCTTTTTGTACTTGTCGGGCTTTCACGGCCTTGTCGCGGCGCTCAATGGCTTGGGCGAGGGCGAGACGGCGTTTACTAATGACGACTGTGCGCCTTGTAATGCCGTAAAGCGTGTAAGTCCCCACGAGAAGCCAGCCTGAGACAAAGAGACGGTAAAGGAGTTCAGAGGTCGTTTCGTAATAGCCGAGGCTTGCGAATAATGCGCATAACAAAGGTACGCCAATCATAAAGGCGGCAAAGGCACGGCGTCTGGCAATTCTGGGTTCTTGACCAGAAAAAAGGACATCTCCCAATTTACGGCGTTTCCAGAATATCCGATACGATATCGTTGCGAGCGCCAAGGTTGTGACAAGGAAAGCGGCGAGGCTAAAGCCTTCATAGATGTTTGGGTTTTTGCTCTCATCCGTTAGCGTAATTAGCGCCGTTGACGCGGCGGTAACTGGGATAAACCATCTAAGTTCGCGGTTGATGGCACGTCTGAGCCCATCGTCGAGTTTAAAGTGTTTATCAAATAAAGAGAGGTCGCCGTCCCAGGCGCGCCACGTCAAAAAGAAAGCTGTGAAAATGCTGAGATAGAAAAACGTGTCCGCCATATCTGTGATGAACGGGTCAGGGGACGGCGCAAGTTCAAATAAAACGCCCACTAAGAAGAACACGATCGGTAAAGGCAGAGCAATAATGATGCAGGAGAGCGCCACTGCGGGCGTATGAAGATAACTATCGCTCTGGACGCGACCGACCATGCCCGCGCGGCGTTCGATATCGTCCCAAAAACGGTCTCTCACCGCCAAGCATGAACCTGCTGCGAGTAGGAAGATGATAACAACCATGATGTTATTTCTCACCGAGGTCATTAATTGGGACGTCAAGAGGGAGAGGTGTGTCGGGCTAAAGACTGCGAATGTACCTCTAAGAACTTTTTGCGGCCAAGAGATATCAATCGCGGAAATACTCGGTAGCCACAATAGGTTAGTGTCAAGCAAAGTGGTCATTTCTTTCGACGTCACATGAAGTGTGTCGAGAGTTGTTTTAAGCTGAGTGAGATCTTCGAGCCGCTCGCGCGCTGCATTGGCGACGTCACCCAAAATAGTACGGCGATCCTCATAAAGATTAGTTAGTGTCGCCATGGCGGCAGGTGATAGAGCCGGCGCATCGGGATTTTCCGCCGCCCATTCCGCCGCATATTCTTTGACAGTTATTTCGCCAGGCGCGAGTTGGCGCATTCGGTTTTGTGCGAGTAAGCGGTTTTGTGTTGCCACGGCGATGTCTTCATTAAGCACAGCAATCTCGGCCTCAATCTGCGCGACGGAGGCATTTTCATTTCGCAGTTGCCGCAATGTAGTGGCGGATTGGCGCGATAAATTTCCAAGCGAGATGAGCGACTTCGCTATGTTAAAATCCATCTCAAGCGTATCGATCTGGCTGCGCGTACTGGCTTGGCGACGCGGCAACTGACTGGCGTCCTCGGCGATTGTTAAGAGTTGCTCTGAGAGAGCTACATTTCTCTCAGCCAGACTTAAAACGAGCGGGTGCGGTGATGTGGATGCCGCGTCAGTCTCCGTCGATACAGTGTCGGCTTGTGTGATTTGTGCGAGTTTCGCTCTGGCCATATTCACCATGCGGCGCGCCTCAATACGTTGGCGTTGCCCTGTTAGATTTTGAAGCGTCGTCACCTCTTCCGACATGCGAGACACTTGCAATTGGGTTAGTTCAATACGCGCCGTTAGAAGACGTTGCCGTTCACCAAAACTCGCAATTTCGATTTCAACGGCCGCAGCTTGTGCCCGTCGGTAATATAGTCGTGCTTTCAAAGCGGTGACTTGAGCGATATCTACGGGACCTTGTTGCGTGTCTCCGCGCGTGGTGATTTGCTCTGTGAGCTCTTTGATTTTGGCTAGAGATTCTATCTGTTCTCTCGGCGCGATAGACCGACGTGATTGCAAGGTTTCTAGCTCTGAGCGCAAGTCAGACAGTTGAGCGCGTGTCGCACGAAGCTCGGCTTCCTTTGCGATGAGAGACTGCTGCGACTCAATCAAAAGCTCTGCCGTCATAGAGTCAGAATCGCTTTCAGGATCCATGGCGGGAAGGTTTTGCAGGGCCGTAATCTCTTCGCGCAAATCTTCATAGCGTTGCGGGCCGTTGACAATGATGCCAGTTAAACGCTTTGTTTCATCTAGATTGTTTTGTGCATTTGTAAGCGCCGCTTCGGCCGTGTCATAGGCCGTTATGATACTGGTTTTCTGCGTTTCAGTCAGGTCAGTTCGGCTTTCAATATTTTCACGCGCTGCCTTGATGGCGCTGAGCGAAATTCCTTCTGGTGCAGTAATCGCTGGTGCGCCCGTTTGCGGGCTATCTTGCGCACTAACATTAGGCGCCAAAATGAGCGTGCAAAACATAGCGGCGCAAATCACGACGCTATACAAAGCGTACGATAACAGACGGTTGTTAAAATGAAGTTTTGTGAAAATCATACACTATCTTACGCCAAGCTGTGAGGTGTGTAACCTAAAAACTCAGATAGGCGAAGCTCTCATTATGGTCTTTATTATTTGCCGCATAATGAGAGTATGTTTGCAAGCCGTGGAGCGGACAAACAGGGAAGGCACCGCTACGACAACAATAACTTGCGGTGACAATAAGGTTACGGCTCGCCGCACTAATGGTTTCAAATCGCCGCAAATAATTCTGACAAGCGCGCGCATCGTGGTAAGAGGCGCGCTGACGTGGCAGGCGCCAAGCTTTGCCGCAAGACGGAATATATGATATGGCCCAACCTCCATTATTGACATTGCAGAATATGCAGCTGACTTTTGGCACAACACCGCTTCTGACAGGCGCGGATTTAAGTGTCATGCCGCGCGACCGTGTCTGCCTTGTGGGGCGAAATGGGTCAGGCAAATCGACGTTGCTTAAGATGGCGGCAGGGATTGTAGAAGCAGACGAAGGCGAGCGGTTTGTAAAGCCTGGCACGACGCTGCGTTACCTCCCACAAGAACCTGATCTGTCTGGTTTTGCAACTATTCGTGACTATGTCGAAGACGGTCTGGAAGGCGCAGACCAAGCTTACCGTATACCCTATTTGCTCGAAAGCCTTGGCCTGACAGGTGATGAGAGCCCTGCCAATTTATCAGGCGGGGAAGGTCGCCGCGCTGCGCTCGCGCGTACACTTGCGCCAGAACCTGACGTGCTGATGTTAGACGAGCCAACGAACCACCTTGACCTGCCTGCCATCGAATGGCTTGAAGAAGAACTTATGGGCATGAGTAGTGCGCTTGTGCTAATCTCTCACGATAGGCGTTTTCTGGAACGTCTCTCGCGTCGCACTGTTTGGATGGACCGCGGGCAGACCCGTGAACTTGATGCGGGCTTTGCGAAATTTGAAGATTGGCGCGATAACCTGATTGAGGAAGAAGAGCTTGAGCAGCATAAGCTTGGCCGCCAAATCGCGCGTGAACAACACTGGATTGTGCACGGCGTGTCGGGGCGTCGTAAACGTAATGTGCGCCGCGTGAAAGAACTCGCCGCGCTGCGCAAGACACACAAAGAGCACCGCAGCGTCCAAGGCGGGATGAGCGCCACAGTGGTTGAGGG
>CALLME010000006.1 GCA_938007945.1 uncultured Caulobacterales bacterium | reverse complement strand
ACGCGCTTTAGCGACACACGCTTCTCATAAATAATAAGAAAGCCCGCTCAATTGGCGGGCTTTTTTTAGTGTCTAATTTTTAACGCTTTACTCTGCGGCGATAGCTTGCAAGCTTTTTACGTCATAGCCGTTTTTGCGGATAGCTTTAATCGCTTCAACCGAGGCACGCGCGGCGGCGGCTGTGGTGAAATATGGTATCTTCTGAGTCAGGGCGGTACGACGGAGGCTGAAACTATCCTGCAACGATTGCTTGCCGCTCGTCGTATTGAACACCAAAGCGATATCACCATTTTTCATGGCATCGACAATATGCGGGCGGCCTTCGTGCACTTTGCGTACATATTCACACTCAATGCCCTCTTCGCGCAGATATTTTGTCGTGCCACCTGTTGCAATGATAGAGAAGCCTTCGGCAATGAGGTCGCGCGCAAGCTCTGCCATGACAGGCTTATGCTGCTCTCTGACGGAGATGAAGACCTTGCCTGATGTGGGTAGATTCACACCACCGCCAAGTTGGCTTTTTGCGAATGCCGTGCCGAAATCTGGCGCAAAGCCCATCACTTCGCCTGTCGAGCGCATTTCTGGGCCGAGCACGGTGTCTACGCCTGGGAAACGAGCAAATGGGAAGACGGCTTCTTTGACCGCGATATACTCCTGAACTTTAACTTGAAAGTCTAAGTCTTTGATTTTATTGCCCGCCATGACTTTTGCCGCAAGGCTTGCAACAGGCAGGCCAATAGCTTTGGCGACAAAAGGTACTGTCCGAGAGGCACGCGGGTTTACTTCTATAAGGTAGACTACACCGTCCTTGACCGCGAATTGCACATTCATAAGGCCCACAACACCAAGCTCGAGCGCGAGCAAACGACCCTGACGTGCGAGTTCGTCTTGGATATCTTGCGAAAGTGTATAGGGCGGCAGTGAACAAGCGCTATCGCCAGAGTGCACACCCGCCTCTTCGATATGCTCCATGATACCTGCAATGAAAACGTCTTCACCATCACAAATCACGTCCACATCAACTTCAATCGCGTCACGAAGATATTGATCAATCAATAGCGGCGATTTACCTGAGACCTTCACGGCTTCCTTGACGTAGCGACGCAGGTCGGGCGTGTCTTCGACGATTTCCATGCCACGACCGCCGAGCACGTTGGACGGACGCAAAACCACGGGATAGCCAACCTTCTCTGCGGCAATTTCTGCTTCTTTGGCTGTACGGACAATGTCATTATTGGGCTGTTTAAGGCCAAGTTTATCGACAAGCGCTTTGAACCGTTCACGGTCTTCGGCGCGGTCAAGCGCGTCACGTTTCGTGCCAAGTAATGGTATGCCGTTTTCTTCGAGAGCTTCAGCAAGCTTTAGGGGGGTCTGTCCACCGAACTGCACGATAACGCCGAGAAGCTCACCCGCGCTCATTTCCTTACGCACAAGTTCCAGTACATCTTCCTCAGAAAGCGGCTCAAAATAGAGACGGTCAGATGTGTCGTAATCTGTTGAAACCGTTTCAGGGTTACAGTTGACCATGATGGACTCGACATTGATATCATCAAGCGCGAAAGCCGCGTGACAGCAGCAGTAATCAAACTCAATGCCTTGGCCAATGCGGTTCGGACCACCACCAAGTATGATGACTTTCTTACGGTCTGACACACCGGCTTCACAGGCAACTTCGCCCCCAAAGCTCGGCATTTCATAGGTTGAATACATATAAGGGGTTTTGGCTTGGAATTCAGCTGCGCAAGTGTCCACGCGTTTATAAACAGGATGCACCCCTAATTTGTGACGGGCCTTGCGCACAGCCTTTTCAGATTTACCAACAAGTTCGCCGAGGCGGGCGTCAGAAAACCCTTCAGACTTGAGTGCACGCCAGTCCTGAACTGTTTTTGGCAGGCCATTTTCACGGATATAGGCTTCGACTTTTACAAGATCTTCGAGCTGCCGCAAAAACCACTTATCAATCATCGTATATTGATAGACTTTATCCACGCTCATACCGTGACGGAAGGCTTGCGCGACGACAAGTAAACGGTCAGGCGCGAGGATCGAAAGGCGCGCTTTCAACGCTTTTTTCAAATCATCACCTGTTTCCGTAAATTCAATTTCGTTGAGTCCTGTGAGACCTGTTTCAAGCGAACGTAGGGCTTTCTGAAAGCTCTCAGTGAACGTCCGCCCAATAGACATGGCTTCGCCGACAGACCGCATGGCCGTTGTCAAAATCGGCTCTGCGCCTGGGAATTTTTCAAAGGCAAAGCGCGGCATTTTGGTCACGACATAATCAATTGTCGGTTCAAACGCGGCAGGTGTTGCGCCAGTAATATCGTTATCAAGCTCATCCAGCGTGTAACCAACAGCGAGCTTGGCTGCAATTTTTGCGATCGGAAAACCAGTCGCTTTTGAGGCAAGAGCAGACGAACGCGATACGCGTGGATTCATCTCAATAACCACCATACGGCCATCTTTGGGGTTCAGGCCGAACTGCACATTCGAGCCGCCCGTCTCCACGCCAATTTCGCGAAGCACAGCGATAGAGGCATCGCGCATACGCTGATATTCTTTGTCTGTCAGCGTGAGTGCAGGCGCGACAGTAATAGAGTCGCCTGTATGGACACCCATCGGGTCAATGTTTTCAATCGCGCAGATGATGATGCAGTTATCCGCTTTGTCGCGCACAACTTCCATCTCGTATTCTTTCCAACCAAGGAGGCTCTCATCAATCAGCACTTGATTAGTTGGCGACGCCATCAGGCCAGAGCGGACAATTTCTTCAAACTCTTCGATGTTGTATGCAACACCGCCGCCTGTACCACCGAGCGTGAAGGCAGGACGAATAATAGCAGGCAGGCCGGTGTAATCGAGCTTCTCTATCGCTTCAGCCACACCTGCGGAGATATTACCCTCGGGCGCGGTCACAATCGTCGCGCGCGGGTTTTCAAGACCGATTTTGGTCATCGCTTCGGCAAAGCGTTCACGGTTTTCAGCCTTGTCGATGCTGTCAGCTTTGGCGCCAATCATTTCGACACCATATTTTTCAAGCACGCCCATCTCTTCAAGGCGCAGCGCCGTGTTGAGCGCCGTCTGCCCGCCCATCGTCGGAAGCAGTGCATCTGGTTTTTCTATCGCGATAATTTTCTCAACAATTTCGGGCGTAATTGGCTCTACATATGTCGCGTCCGCCATGCCAGGATCAGTCATAATCGTGGCAGGATTAGAATTGACCAGAATAACGCGGTAGCCTTCGTCGCGTAGCGCTTTACAAGCTTGAACGCCAGAATAGTCAAACTCACAAGCCTGACCAATAATGATAGGTCCCGCCCCGATAATTAGGATGGAATTGATATCTGTACGCTTGCCCATATCGGCCCTCAAATTCACATAGAATCTGGCCGAAATGCCAAATTGCCCTCGTGTATAGAAATGGACTCGCAGTATCAAGGATGGCGAACAAAAATATCCACATTTTTTGAGGTGAAATTAACGTGCGGCGAGACACTTGCGTCAGCGTAAACTCTCTAGCACGATAGCTGTGGCGACATATATATTTATCTTTCGAGAACACGGACTGGAATTGGGCTTTTGAAGCATAGGTCTCTTGTGTTACTTTAATTACAAGTTACGAGGTGAATCATGGTCAATCGGTATAATATGCGGCGTTCAAACCTTGGCGGCACACGGTCTATGGCTCGCGGGAGACGTCGTGGTGGATTTCGCTGGCAAATCATGCTGCTTTTTGCAGCGGGCGCAGCGTTTTATTATTTCGCTAATCAGGAGACAGTGCCGATTACGGGTCGGAAGCAGCTGCGTACGATGAAACCCGCCCAAGAAATACAGCTTGGCTTGCAAAGCTATCAACAAATTCTGGCCGACAATGGCGATGCCGTATTGACGAGCGGCCCCGTCGTTGATGCTGTTAACGAGATTGGCGTCAAACTCGCCCGACAAGCCGAAGGCATGATGGTCGAAGAGACAGGCAAGGAAACAGGGTTTGACTGGGCATTTAATGTCATCGAAAGCCCGCAAGCCAACGCTTTTGCCCTGCCAGGCGGATATACCGCCGTTTATACGGGTCTTATCCCGATTGCAGAGAATGAAGACGGCCTCGCGGTCGTTATGGGGCACGAAATCGCTCACGCCCTCGCGCATCACGGCGCGGAACGTATGGCACAGCAGAATATGCAGCGTATTGTCAGTGCAGGCGTCGCAATGGGTGCAGGCGGCATGGATTACGGCGCACAGAAAGCGGTCATGGGTGTCTTTGGCGGGATTAGCCAATACGGATTTGCGCTGCCCTTCTCTCGCAAGCACGAATCAGAAGCGGATGAGATTGGCCTCTACCTCGTGGCTCGGGCCTGTTACGACCCCCGCGAAGCGCCAAAATTATGGGAACGCATGGGCGCGCAAGGCGGGCAAACGCCACCAGAGTTTCAGTCAACTCACCCCTCGCCCGCGACACGCGTGGCTGATTTTCAGCGCCTGATGCCGCGCGCTATTGAGATTTATAATCGTAGCTGTTCGAACAAAATTCAGTGAGGCCCTCTGGGAACAGGATTTGATATGGCTGACCGCGTTCTTGTCACGGGTATTTCGGGCTTTATCGGCTCCCACGTCGCCAAACGCCTCTTGGAAAATGGATACGACGTTCGCGGCACAGTTCGCAACGCTAACAAGGGCGCGCGAATTTTTAACGCCCTCACCCATGACATTGCGGATCCATCACGGCTAGAAATTATAGAGGCTGACCTCGGATCAGATAATGGGTGGGCGGAGGCTGTCAAAGATTGCCGCTATATTCAACACATCGCCTCACCCTTCCCGCTTGAGGCTCCCAGTGACCGCGAAGCCCTTGTCCCCGAAGCGCGGGCAGGCGCTCAGCGCGTCTTAGAACACGGCTTCTCATCAGGTGCAGAACGGGTTGTTATGACCTCATCTATGGTTGCGATGATGGGCCAAAAAGGGCGCGGCAAAGAGAAAATCCTGACCGAGTCGGATTGGTCTGATCCTGATTGGAAACCACTGACAGCTTATCCCGTCTCTAAAACTCGCGCGGAAATTTCTGCGTGGGCCTATGCAGAGGCGCAAGGGCTGAAGAACAAACTCGTGACTGTGTGTCCTGGTCTCGTCTTTGGGCCAGATATATTTCACAATGGCGGCGCGTCGCTTGGACTTATCAAAGCCCTTTTCGCGGGTGAGTTTCCTATGGTTCCAAAAATCGCCTACCCTATCGTAGACGTCCGCGATTGCGCCGCTATCCACGTCGCGGCGATGACAGCTGATGAGGCGGGTGGACGACGCCTGATGGCAGGGGCAAATACATTGTGGTTTTCAGAAATTTCCGCGGTGCTGCGGAAAGAATATCCGCGTGCGAAAAAACTCCCAAAATCAGAACTTCCCAATTTTTCTGTCAAGCTTATGGCTTTATTTGATGACCGTGTGAAAGGCGTTTTGCCTGACATTGGAACATTTCATATCGCGGATGCGAGCTACGTTACAAATATTACGGGAGTTATGCCGCGTCCAGCCGCAGAAGCTATAATCGCAGCCGCGCGCAGCCTCGCCGTGAATGGAGATATCGACGTTAGCTAAGCAGACGCTATGAGATAGCTTTCGCTGCACGCCAGAATTGACAAATTCTTACATAGTCGCCATGTTTAAGCCGTCTTGAACTTAAAACATCTCCTTTTGTTGGGTGAAAGACAGGCGGCTTGGATGGCACTCCAGCCGCCATTTTCATGGCGGCAACGCGTTATTAATAAGGGCTTGATATCCAAGAAAAACTGCTTAATTCTTCTTGGCTTACGAATTTGGAAAAGACTATGCAAAAATACCCTATGACAGTTGGCGGACACGCGGCACTTGAAGAAGAACTTAAGCACCTCAAGTCAGTCGAGCGCCCCTATATCATTAATGCAATTTCTGTTGCGCGTGACCATGGCGACCTTTCTGAAAACGCAGAATACCATGCAGCTAAAGAGAAGCAGGGTTTTGTCGAAGGCCGCATTCAAGAACTCGAATCAAAGCTTGCGCTTGCGCAAGTGATTGACGTCACAAAGATGAGTGGCGACACCGTGAAATTTGGCGCGACAGTGACAATTGTGAATGAAGATACAGACGAAGAATCCCGCTACCAAATTGTCGGCGAAGATGAAGCCAACGTCAAAGACGGCAAAATCTCTATTACCTCACCAATCGCGCGCGCCATGGTGACAAAGGGTGTGGGCGATGCCTTTGAAGTCATGGCCCCCGGTGGCGCAAAAGGATATGAAATTCTCGCCGTTGAATTTGTCTAGCGGCGCGGGTTGAAACTGTAGTTTTATATGCCCGATGACGCGCTTAGCTGTTGGATAATAAGCGATGGGCGACGCGGCATTGAGAACCAAGCTCTCGGTTTAGCCGAAGCTGTGTCTCGTTTGCGCCCCCTCAACATCTATGGGCATATTATAGAAAACGGAAAAGCTTTTGCCGCGGCAAATCCAAGACTGCAATTTGCACTCAAATCCAAACACACAGATTATGGCCTTCCAAAGTATGTCCCTGACATTGCTATCGGATGTGGGCGGCAAGCTATTGCGCCGCTTATGGCGCTAAAAAAAGCGCATCCATCTACATTTACTGCTTACATTCAAGATCCGCGCATTGATCCGCAGGCTTTTGACGTTGTATTTGCGCCAGAGCATGATGACCTCACCGGGTCAAATGTCGAAACGATGATTGGTAGCCCTAACCGCGTAACTGACACTTTAATTATTGCGCAAACCCTTAAATTTGCCGAAGCGCTTAGCCAAATCCCGATGCCGCGTGTCGCTATGATGATTGGCGGTAGCTCAAAAACGCATAAGATGACGAAGTCTGATCACGCAAAACACCTACAAGCCGCGCACTTAGCACTAACGCAAGGCTACAGTGTGTTGGTTACGGCGTCACGCCGCACACCAATTTGGGCGATTGAGGATTATAAACGCCTCGCCTCAGATTATGATAATGTCTGGCTATTCGACGGGGCAGGTGAAAATCCGTATTTTGCTTTCTTGGGCGGCGCAGAGGCAATTCTTGTGACAGAGGATAGTACGAATATGCTCACTGAAGCCTGCGCGACTGGTAAACCTGTTTTTCGATTGCCCATGACAGGCAAAGCTGGAAAGTTTGAAAAACTTTATGAAAGTCTGTCAACTCATTGTAATTTAGCTATTTTTACAGATAACTTTGAAGGTGCACCATATTCGGCTTTGCTTGAAACAGACCGTGTAGCCGAGAAGTTTTGGGTGCATTTCGATGCGCGAAATGCCGTTTTTAACTAGCAGCCTGCCCCCTCTGCATCAGTAGTTTTCGCCACCCAGTTCGCAGCATTCTCTAGCAGTTTTTGGTAAATCACGCTGTCGTAAGCCGTTTCGCGGTGTCCAATGGCGGAGAAGACAGTGCGGCCTTCGCCCAAACAGCGTGACCAAATAATTGGATGGTTTTGCGCGCCCTCACCCATCCGTAAATCAGATACATCGCCATATTTCGTGTTAACAGGGCTATACGTGCTCTCATCCAAACCCGCGAGTAGCGTGAAATCCGCCATAGGTAGGCTGTCAAAGCTGTACCACTCATCATTAGCCGTCCATTCTGCGGGAATACCTGCCATAACAGGATGCTCTGGTGCGAGATTTTCAATGCGCGCGTCTTGGAACTGCGGTGCAGCTGGGTGCCCGATAAATGTCGGTCCGATTACGTTATCCGCATACCACGGCCAATCGCTGTGAGACGCATCACCAGACCCGTGCAAAGCCAAGAGTCCACCGCCAGCTTCGACCCAATCTTGCAGGGCTTTTTCTTGAGTCGGAGATAGGCCATCGCCTGTAAAATTATTCATCACAACGAGTTTAAACCGCGCGAGATTTTCGTCGTTAAAAACAGCGCCGTTTTCTGTTGAAAATGTGCCGTAGCCTAGTTTTCGCGCGAGCTTAATCATGTGTAGATTCGCGCCCGCAATGCCGTCCTCATGCCGCCATTCACGTGTTTTCGAAAAGACGAGAATAGACGGGCTTTTCATATGTTCAGAAATCGGCGGATTTACAGTATCGTAAACGGACGCCTGCGAAGCATTATTTTCTATGGGTTGAGCCTCACTCACCTCGGTATTTGGAGCTTGAGCGCCACAACCGGCTAGAACAACAGAAATGGCAATAGCTTTGAGAACGTTTTTCATAGTGCGACTATACCTTGACCAAAAACATACGCAATTAAATTTGACGCAACTATTGAACCAAGGCCCATCCACATTCATCATGGGGCGTACCCTTGCGTTGAGCCCTGCCCCATCTTATGTCTTGGCGACATAAAGGTATTAATATCACGGAAGATTATCGGCATGGCTGACACTATTCACCACAAAGTTATGATTATCGGCTCTGGCCCTGCGGGCTATACAGCCGCCGTCTATGCCGCGCGCGCCATGTTAGAGCCTGGCATCGTCGCAGGGCTTCAGCCTGGCGGTCAGCTCACCATTACGACAGATGTTGAAAACTACCCAGGCTTCCCAGAAATAATGGGGCCAGAGTTAATGGAAAAGTTCAAAGAACACGCGCTGAAATTTGGCACAGCCTTTTATGAAGACGTGATACTCGACGTTGATTTTACGCAGCGACCTTTCACCCTCAAATCCGACTCTGGCACTGTCTATACAGCCGACGCCGTAATTATTGCTACAGGCGCGCAAGCCAAATGGCTCGGTCTTGAATCCGAATATGAGTTCCAAGGATTTGGTGTCTCAGCCTGTGCAACATGTGACGGATTTTTCTATCGAAACAAGGAAGTCTTTGTCATTGGCGGCGGAAATACAGCCGTAGAAGAGGCGCTTTTCCTGACGAATTTTGCGTCCAAAGTGACTCTCGTACACCGCCGTGACAGCCTCCGCGCCGAGAAGATTTTGCAAGAGCGCTTGTTCAAAAATGAAAAAGTCGAAATCCTTTGGAACACGACGCTCGAAGAAATTCTTGGCACTGAAGCACCGCGCAGTGTGACAGGCGTTCGCCTTAAAGACGCCCTCACAGGCGAAGAATTTACCCGTGAGACACACGGCGTGTTCATTGCAATTGGGCATAAACCCTCAACAGAAGTCTTTAGCGGCCATGTCGATATGAATGAAGGCGGCTATATTACCACGGCGCCTGACAGCACTGCGACCAATGTACCAGGCGTATTCGCCACAGGTGATGTTTCAGATGAGACTTACAGACAAGCCGTCACCGCAGCTGGATTAGGTTGTATGGGGGCGCTTGAAGCTGAACGCTGGCTGACCGAACAGGAAGCCGAAGCCTCCCATCAAGAAGCTGCGGAGTAGTGGCTGACTCGCTAGATTGGGATAAACTCAAGACTTTTCATGCTGCCGCCGATTCAGGATCTCTGACCGCAGCAGCGGAACGACTTAATATCTCTCAATCTGCGGTCTCGCGTCAAATCACAGCGCTCGAAGATAGCTTAGGCACACCTCTATTTCATCGCCACGCACGCGGATTAACCCTAACCGAGCAAGGCCGTATCCTGTCGCTTGCCGCGCGTGACATTGCGCACCGCACCGCCCTCGCCCAAGCGACTGTCATCAATAGCCGTAGTAAACCGCAAGGCAAACTACGGGTCTCAACACCGATATCACTTGGCTCTAATTGGCTAACATCCGTTTTGCCCGAATTTATCGCCGCTTATCCCGAAATAAATGTCGAACTCATCCTTAAGGATGACGAGCACGATTTGTCTGCATTTGACGTTGATTGCGCTTTGCGTCCCTGGCCATCGACGCAAGGCGATGTCATTGAACGCAAGCTCGGCACAATTTCTCAAAGTCTTTATGCGTCTGATATCTATCTCGCAAAATACGGCGCCCCTAAATCAATTGAAGATTTAGAGAATCACAAAATTGTGGCTTTTGGCGACCTTATGCCAGCAAGACTGCACAGCACTAATTGGGTGCTATCAGGCATAGACCGCGAAAACGGCCCCCTAAAGCCCGTCCTGTCAGTCAGCAATCTTCACGGCATTATGCGCGCAGCGGAGGCCGGTATTGGGCTTGCGGGCTTACCCGATTACATGACGGCTCTTTCGCGTCGCCTTGTTCGGGTACTGCCTGATTTTCGCGGCGAGTCTTTTGATGTGTTTTTTGTTTATCCGACAGAACTCCGAGGGTCTGTGAAAGCTAAGGTATTTCGCGAATTTCTTATGCGGGTCACAAAAAACTGGGAAAGCTGAGCTTCCTATGCAGAAATGCATAGCTCACTTGCGTCACTGACCATTGCGATGCAGCCAATAATCCCTACATAAGCTGCATACAAGACAACGTCCTCCCCTTTTGTTTTCTTGTTTACCGCTTACATTTCCTCCCCGGAGCGTAATGCGAAGACTTCAGCCGGACCGGTAACACCGTGTCCGGCTTTTTTTTGCCTTTTATTAACGCTGTTTACCTAAAACTGTTTTTGTGTGGGACTGATAATAATAAAAATTGGGAAAAACCATGGGCCCTGAAACAATTTTTCAAGTATTAGACGACATCTCACCCAACCGTATTGCGGCGGGCAAAGAGGCTGAGTTCTTCAAAATGATAGATAATGCGCTGGATGTAGGCGTGGCTATCCTCGATGAGAATATGATTTATCGCTATATGGGACAGGGAATGATGGATCAGTTAGGTCTACCCGAAGGCACATTGAAAGTGGGCGATTCGCTCAAAGATTGTCATAATGCCATGTTAAAATATGGCATAATCAATCCCGAAGTTGTTAATGATGCGCGTATATCGACAGAAACGAATACATCTGGCGTAATTACACAAGATATTGATTTCATCCATAAATTCTCAAACGGGCGACGCATACAATTGGTGCGGAAAAAGCTATCTAATGGCTATCTTGTATCCATGTCATTTGACGTTACGAGCCTCGTCGAAAAAGATGAATTCCTCGAAGAATCACTTCGTCTCGGGAATGCGGGATATTGGACGTATAATTTCGAAAATAAGGAGTATACGCTCAGCAAAACTCTCCAACATTATTTTGGTCGTAAAAAAATTAAACTCATTAAAGAGAAAGGCATTATCCACACTGTGCATGAGACCGACCGCACACGGTTCAAACACGCCCTTAGTAATTTATCGAAAAATAATGACGTCTTTGACGTGACGTGCCGTGCAGATACAGGCCGCGGCCATGAACGTTACAGCCGCACGACTGGAAAAGTACATCGTGACGCGAATGGCAAACCGTCCATGATCCGAGCCTTCGTGAAAGATGTTAGCAAAGAACACCATCAGGCCATCGCATTAGAGCGAGCAAAAGACGAAGCTATTGCCGCATCCCATGCAAAATCCGAATTTCTTGCGAATATGAGCCATGAAATTAGAACGCCGATGAACGGCGTTCTCGGCATGGCCGAACTTCTGGCGAATACTGACATTGACGAGCGGCAACAGGAATACATTAAGGTCATCAACGACTCTGCTTCAGCCTTGCTTACAATCATCAATGATATTTTAGATTTCTCAAAGATTGAGGCGGGCGCGCTAGAACTTGACCCGATCTCTTTTGATTTACGTGAAACGATTAGCGACGTAGTAGCCCTACTAATTAACAAAGTAAAAGAGAAAAATCTTGAGATCATCGTGAACTATCCAAACACGCTGCCAACACGGTTTATCGCCGATGCGGGTCGATTGCGGCAAGTAATTACTAACCTTGTGAGCAATGCCGTAAAATTCACGGATGAGGGTCATATCGTCATCGACGTTGACGTGGCGGCAACTGGCCGCGCTAGCGATAAAGGCATGGTTACAATTAACATCGCAGATACAGGTATCGGCATTGAGAAGCACAAAATTTCTGATATATTTCAGAAGTTTACGCAAGCGGATGGAAGTACAACACGTAACTACGGCGGCACCGGACTCGGGCTTAGCATATCCAAAAAAATTATTGAATTGATGAATGGCCGTATGAGTGTCGAGTCAAAATTTGGCGAAGGCTCGACATTTGGTTTCATTGTCCCTCTCGCCCAAGACGACCAACAAGATACAAAATCCACTTGCGAAACAATTCTCAGCGGAAAGCGTGTACTTATCGTTGATGATATTGCGGTAAATCGTCAGCTACTTACCCAACAGACATCGTCATGGGGTATGGAGTCGACAGCTTGTGAAAACGGTATTGATGCGCTTGTCGAGTTGAGAGAGGCCATAAGCGTTAAAAAGCCTTATGATCTTATTTTAATGGACTACCTCATGCCAGGCATGAACGGACAAGAACTGGCCACGATGATATCGTCCAATGCCGCGCTAGGTCATCCGCCAATAATTATGCTGTCGTCTTGTGATCAAATGATGTCGAGTGAGGAGTTTGCAAAGATAGGCGTGCTCAGTTTTTTGATGAAGCCAGCAAGAGAAACACGCCTTATAAAAACGGTTGTTGAGACGTTATCTGCGCCAAAAACGTCACTCCCTAGCTTACCGAAAATGGACTTGCCGGCCGATAAATCCCCAGTTCAAGACGTGCCGCCCCCTACTGCGCCCCTCCCGAAGGTGGAAATTCTTGTCGCCGAAGATTTTAAACTCAACCAAGACGTTGTGCGCCTCATGCTCGCCGACACAGTATTCGTCCCCACATTTGCCAATAATGGTGAGGAAGCCGTAGAGATATTTAAGAAATCACCAGACCGCTTCCCCCTCATTTTGATGGACGTCTCTATGCCTGTCATGGACGGTTATGAAGCCACGAATCAAATTAATGCGTTCAACGAAAAACATAATCGTCCTCACACGCCTATTATTGCGCTGACGGGTCATGCGTTGAAGTATGACCGCGAAAATTGTCTTGATGCTGGGATGGATGATTATCTCGTTAAACCCGTTCAGCAGGCGAAACTGTTAGATGCATTAGAAAGTCATTATACTCATGCACAAAATGCCGCTGCGGCCTAAATAAGATTTTTTGCAAACGCGGAAAGACGCGAACACGCTTCCTTGAGTGAGTTCATATCAGTCGCATATGATAGCCTTAGATGAGGACTGCTGTGGAACGCTGTGCCTGGCACGAGCGCGATATGAGACTCGCGCAAAACCGCCTCGGCAATATCCACATCCGTCGAAAGGAGTGTTCCGCTAGCTGTGGTCTGTCCTATCCAATCATTACAATCGGGATAAACATAAAACGCTCCGTCAGGTGTGAGGCACGTTAGACCGTCAATAGCGTTCAGCGCCTTGACGACATAATTGCGCCGAGCGGTGTAGGCCTTGTTCCACTCCGCGATAAAATCATGCGGTCCCGACAGCGCCGCGACTGCCGCCCATTGCGAGACAGAGCAAGGGTTAGATGTCGATTGGCCCATCACCTTTGCCATCGCTCTAATAAGCCATTCGGGCCCTGCTCCATATCCGATACGCCAACCAGTCATCGCATAAGCCTTAGACACGCCGTTCATTGTCAGTGTGCGCTCATAAAGTTCTGGCACCACTTGGGCGATGGTGAAAAACTCAAATCCGTCATACACAAGATGCTCATAGATATCGTCTGTCAAAACGAGAACATGCGGATGCCGAAGCAGGACTTCGCCCAATGCGGTAAGTTCATCGCGCGAGTAACAGGCGCCTGTCGGATTTGATGGCGAGTTTAGCATGAGCCACTTCGTGCGCGGTGTGATCGCGTCTTCAAGCTGTGCAGGCGACAGTTTAAATCCGTTCGCGCTCTCACTTTTCACAATGATTGGCGTCCCCCCGACCATGCGCACCATTTCAGGGTACGACACCCAACACGGAGCAGGCACAATGACCTCGTCACCCGCATTTAGTGTCGCCAGCAGAGCATTAAACAAAACAGGCTTTCCGCCTGGCGATACATTCACTTGCTCAAAGCTATAACTTAGCCCGTTATCTCTCTGAAACTTATAACAAATTTGCTCTTTTAACTCTGAAATACCATCAACATTCGTGTAATTCGTTTTGCCCGCGGCTATGGCTTCACTTGCGGCTGCTTTGATGTGGTCTGGCGTATCAAAATCAGGCTCCCCCGCGCCGAGACTGATGACGTCAATACCTTTTGCCTTCATTTCACGCGCGGCTTGGGTCACTGCCATCGTGGCTGATGGCGCGACGCGCGCGAGGTTACGCGATATAAATTCTGAATTCGCATTAGATTTGGACATAGTTTTCTTCTTAACAGGCAGCTATGACGAACATGACGCATCAACAAAAATATGCAAAGCGAAATCAGGGCCGTCCATGTCAGTAAAAGAGTTTTTTGTCCTTTTGACTGTCTGCGTCGCTTGGGGTTTGCACTTTGTGGTCATGAAGGTGACGGTTGGCAGTACGACACCGCCTCTGTTTTACGCTGCCGTGCGTATGACTATTGTGATGCTCATCATGTTACCGCAACTCAGATGGCATAGCGGGAAAATGGTTTATGTCATCGCTGCGGGCTTGGGCTATGGTGCGCTAAACTACGCCTTTATGTTTCCCGCTATGGGTATGACAACTGCGGCTGCTGCGGCCATTACAATTGAGCTCTACGTCCCCTTCTCCATAATTCTATCCGTCATTTTTCTCGGCGATCGGATTGGGCCAAGACGGATTTGCGGTATCATCCTCGCGATTGCTGGCGTCAGCATTATTGCGCTTGCCAAACCTGATGAAACCGCAGGGCCACTATTTTTGCTCGGCATAGCTTTGATGGTGGGCGCCGCGATGAGCGAAGCCGTCGGCGCCGTTCTGGTGAAGAAAATCCAAGGCGTGTCACCTTTTGAGCTATTGGCGTGGTTCTCGGTCGTTGGCTCTGCGGTGCTATGGATTCTGACCTTTGTACTGGAAGATAATCAGACGACAGCATTCGTCCCCGAAAATCGGGTCAATTTCGCGCTCGCCTTGTTCTATTCCGCTATCATCGCCTCAGTTGTGGCCCATGCAAGTTATTACTGGCTATTACAACGTCTTCCTATCTATGTCGTCTCTACATCGGGCCTTATGACCACTGTGGTCGCAATTGCGGGTGGGCATTTCATTCTAGGCGAAGCCATTACCCCGCAACTTTTAGGGGGCGCGGCGCTCACCTTGCTCGGTATTGGGTTTATCCTTTACGCACGCGCCAAGATTAAACCGCCCGAAAACCCGCTGCCAATAACAGAAAATTAATTGGCGAGTCGCGGATTAAGGCCTAGGCTATGTCAAAGTGTCCGTCTTACGGGCAAAATTCCTTAGTGAACGGCCCGCATGTGACTTTTCGCACATATGTCTATGACCGGTTTTCCCCCTATATGGACGATGATCCATGGGTGGATTTCTTCGATGATTTCGCGCAGCGCGGAACCACAATTGTGGCGACGGTGCTGGCGGTTCACGTCGCTTTGTTTTTCGTTATGAGCGCTAATTTTATTGTCCCTGACCTTAAAAAGGACGAACCAGACCCAATCCCTGTACAGATTATCACTTTCGAAGACCTACAGCCTGAACCTGCGCCAGAAGTGATTGACGTAGCGCCTATTGCGCCGCCACCCCCCACGATTACCCCGCGTCCCAAGCCTAAACCGAAACCACAGCCGACACCTGCACCACCGCCGCCGCCACCGCCTGCGCCAATTGAAACCGTCATTGAGCCGCCCGTAGTAGAGCCAGAGCCGATTGTCGCGCCCCCTCCACCTGATATTCTCATTAATGAAACGCCAGCTGAGTCTGAGAACGTCATTCCAGAGTTCACCCCGCCTGAGCCCATTGAGCAACCCGTCATTGAGCCGCCTGTCGAAGTCTCGCCTTTACCGCCAGTCGAAATTTTTGAGCCTGTGCCAGAGCCGCTTCCAGAACCTGTTGTTGAGCCTGCCCCTCAAGTCGAAGTTGAAATTTTTGAACCTGAACCGATTGTGGAACCCGAGCCTATTATTGAGCCTGAACCCATCATTGAGCCCACGCCTGAACCTCTCCCGCCAGAGCCAATTATGGAGGAACCGATTGAGGTTTTTGACCCGTTTGAGGGGGTTGAGGACGTGCCACTACCAGACGTCATCGTCGTTGATCCGTCTATCACCACGGATCCATTCATGGATGACTTTCCAGAATTTACGCCACCGCCTGAACCCGTCATAGAGCCGACGCCAGCACCGCCGACGCCCGACGAGCCAGACACGCCTGAAATAGAGAGCGCGCCCGTCATCACGACAGCGCCGACCATCCTCGCTTCACCTGATGCCCCGACAACATCTGACGAAGCTGAAAAAGCTGTACCGCAAGACCAAGCCGCCCCCGTCAATGACTTCCTGTTCAATCCCAAGACGCGCTTTCCGACAACTCCGTCACCGCGCGGTGGGACGAGAGCACCTTCCGCCCCCTCTAGCGGTGGCAGCTCTGGTGGTGCTATATCGCTCGACGGCGGCAGCGGTATTCCGGGGGGCGGAACACAGCGCGCACC
>CALLME010000005.1 GCA_938007945.1 uncultured Caulobacterales bacterium | reverse complement strand
CCAAAACGTCTCGCCTTGGCCTGCACGGCGGCGACCATGTACGCCTTGGGTGACAACCGAGGCTACACGCTCGGCTTCCGCAAGTAAATGCGGATAGGGCGAAGCGAGGCGTTCAGCCCGCTTTCTTAGGGTCAGAGCTTTGGGGGCAGCAACAGGCACTTAAGCTATGGTGGCTTTCAGCGTCGCGATTGTATCAGAGACGGTTTGACCATCGGCACGCGCCGCAAAGTTCAGGGCCATACGGTGCTGCAAGACGGGCTCGGCCAGATCGAGCACGTCATCCACACTTGGTGACAGGCGACCTTCAATCAATGCTTTGGCACGAGAGGCAAGCATCAGCGCTTGGCCTGCGCGTGGACCTGGGCCCCAAGAGACATTTTTGCGCACGCTCTCAATTGGGCTTTGGTCGGGGCGCGCATTGCGCACGAGGGTGAGGATAGCTTCTAGCACACTCTCACCGACGGGCAGTTTGCGCACAAGCTGCTGCATATCGATAAGTTGCTTGGCTGTCACCGCGCCTCTGGCTTCTGCCAGAGTGGCCCCTGTTGTCGCGAGCAGGATTTGACGTTCTGTGTCGAGCGTTGGAAAATCGACATTAATTTGAAAAAGAAAACGGTCAAGCTGAGCTTCGGGTAGGGGATAGGTTCCTTCCTGTTCAATCGGGTTTTGTGTCGCGAGCACATGAAACGGCTTGGGCAGATCATGGCGCGCACCCGTCACAGTCACAAACTTCTCTTGCATAGCTTGGAGCAGCGCAGATTGCGTGCGGGGGGAAGCGCGGTTAATTTCGTCTGCCATGAGGAGCTGGCAAAAAACAGGGCCAGCGATGAAACGGAAACTGCGTTTCCCTTTCGCGGATTCTTCTAGCACTTCTGAGCCGATGATATCAGCAGGCATCAGGTCAGGCGTGAACTGAATGCGTTTGCCGTCAAGGCCCATCACCGTGCCGATGGTCTCTACAAGCAAAGTCTTCGCCAGACCCGGCACACCGACGAGGAGTGCGTGACCGCCAGAAAGTATCGCCGTCATGGCCAGTTCAACAACTTTATCTTGGCCCAAAACCGTTGTGCCAATCGCAGCCTTGGCAGTTTGCAGCGTCTCGCTGGCTTTAGCCGCTGATTTTTCAAGCGCGGGGGAGAGGGCAGTCGTCGTTTGCAAGGTCATATAAATCTCGGTCAGTGTCTTAAGCTCTTAGAGCGGTAATTTGTAACAGTCTTTAACAGCTTTTGGACTAGGAATAATATCACTAATGCGTAAAACTTTGTTCATGAATGATAAACTGACAAATAGTCGCGACCTAGGCGGCAAAGAGGGGGATAATTTCTCGCTCGCCGATTTGATGCGCGCTATTAAAGACGCTGAGGACGGGACCCGCCCTGTCGAAAGCTGGACCCCAAAGCTCTGCGGCGATATTGACATCGTGATTAAGTCCGACGGCTCGTGGTGGCATGAGGGCTCACGGATTGGACGCAAAGGTCTTATCGGGCTTTTCGCCTCCGTCCTTCGTAAGGACGATAATGGGGAGACTTATCTCGTCACACCCGTTGAGAAGCTCCGCATCACAGTTGAGCGTGCGCATTTCATCGCCACGCGCGTTGATATTGAAGGCGAGGGCGAAGAGCAGCGCGTCTTCTTTACGACAGATTTTGGTGGCACGGTCGAAGCGGGGCCAGACCATCCTATTCGGGTCGAGACAGATAGTGATACCTTGGAGCCGTCACCATTTGTCTTAGTACGTGGACGGCTAGAAGCCTCGCTCGCGCGGCCTGTCTTTTATGAACTCGTTGAGCACGCGGTTGAGATTGAGACGGCTGACGGGCCGCAGCTTGGTGTATATAGCGGCGGCGCGTTCTTCCCGCTAGGCCCGCCCAATGCCCATGTCGAGGATACATAAAGCGTGATGCTGTCCGACCCGCTCATTCATCGCGTGAGAGACGCGCTTTTGCCGCTGCAAATCCAAGACGGTGCAGATGAGGTTAAACGCGAGGGTCAAAAACAGGCCTCTGTTCTGATGCCGTTGATAAGACGCAGCGAGTGGATGGTGCTTCTGACGCAACGCCCCATGACTATGCCGCGTCATCCTGGGCAGATCAGCTTTCCAGGCGGGCGGCGCGAACCTTTTGAGAGCGCGCTAGAAGCCGCTCTTCGCGAAACGCATGACGAGGTTGGTATTGAGCCACATAAGATAAATGTACTTGGTCGGCTTCCGAGTTTTAATGCTGTCAGCGATTACCGCGTCACGCCTTATGTTGGGGTGGTGGATTCGAGCGCGCCTATTATACCGTGCGAGCGTGAAGTCGAAGACGCGTTTGAAGTGCCATTTAGCTTTGTTATGAACGCGGATAATCACGTGGCGCGCGATGTTCATTTTGACGGGCGCGAGCACCGCCTTTATGATATGCCATATGAAAGCGCAGACGGGACGCACCGCAATATTTGGGGCATGACCGCCATGATGATGCGCAGGCTCTATGAGCGAGGATTTGCAGATGCTGAATAGGCGTAATTTATTGATGGGCGGGGCGGCCCTCGCCGCGAGTGCCTGTGCGCCGTCGTCTAATGTGCCCGCCGCGCCTAAGAAGCTCATAGCCGTGACGATGGATGATTTCGATGTTGGCGGTAATTTTCATATGATGCCGGAGGTGCGCCATACGAATATTCTAGCGGCTCTCGCGGCGCATAATCACAAGGCGGCGGCTTTTGTCACGGGTAAAAACGTCGATAATGATTTTGGACGCCGTGTGCTTAAGGATTGGGCCGAGGCGGGGCATATGCTTGCCAATCATACATGGTCGCACCGCAATAGTTCTGATGAAGACACGGAGAGCATCAAAGCTGACATTTTGAAAAACCACATCTTTCTCGCTGATTTTGAAGGTTATGAAAAAGTTTTCCGTTTT
>CALLME010000004.1 GCA_938007945.1 uncultured Caulobacterales bacterium | reverse complement strand
GCCGGTCATGGGGGGTGAAGACTTTGGACGTTATGGCCAAGTCGAGCCAAAAATTCCGAGCCTGATTTATTGGCTGGGCGCGGCAAATGCGAATGAACTTAAGAAAGCGACCAAGGCCGGTAAATCTATGCCCTCGCTTCATTCGCCGACGTTTAAGCCTGATGCAGAAGTGGCTATTCCTGTGGGTGTAAAAACGATGACATCGACGGCGATTGCACTTTTTAACGAAAAGTAAGTCGAACTTTCGCGCCATGCTACACGTATTTGCTGGACAAATGCGTATATGCATTTATTTGCATATTGAAACTTAACGGAGCCTTCCATGTCACTACCGCCTATTTTGCAGAACCTCGAACTGCCTGTCATTGGCGCGCCGCTCTTTATTGTGTCGGGGCCAGAGCTTGTCATTGCACAGTGTAAAGCGGGCATTGTCGGCTCTTTTCCAGCGCTGAATGCGCGTCCCAAGGAGGAGTTAGAAAAATGGATTATCCGTATCAAGCTTGAGCTTGACCAGTTTCAAAAAGAAAACCCAGATAAAAAAGTTGCGCCATTTGCCGTCAATCAAATCTGCCACGGGTCTAACAATCGTCTTGAACACGACATGGAAATCTGTGTGAAGCATGAGGTGCCTATCATCATCACAAGCCTACAAGCGTCTAAAATGGTGTATGACGCCGTGCATAGCTATGGCGGAATTGCGCTTCATGACGTGACAAATATCCGTCATACGCAAAAGGCCTTAGAAATGGGTGCGGACGGCATTATAGCGGTTTGTAATGGCGCAGGCGGACATGCAGGCGGGCTATCACCCTTTGCGCTTGTGCCTGAAATACGCGAATTTTTTGACGGGCCACTTCTTTGCTCAGGGTCAATTGCGACGGGCGGCTCCGTACTCGGCGCACAAGGCATTGGCGCTGACCTCGCTTATATTGGCACGCGCTTTATTGCGTCCAAAGAGGCAAATGCGTCGGAAGATTACAAAGACGAGATAATTGAGTCTCGCGGACAGGACATTGTCTATTCCTCACTCTTTACAGGTGTCCACGGTAACTACCTCAAAGGCTCGATTGAAAAGGCGGGTCTTGATCCCAACAATCTTCCAGAAGCGGGAAAGGAGTCGATGAATTTCGGCTCTGGTGGCAATACCGATGCCAAGGCATGGAAAGACATTTGGGGTGCAGGGCAGGGCGTCGGCTCTATTCATGATAAGCCGTCTGTTCAAGAAATTGTCGACCAAATGAAAGTGGAATATTTTGCGGCGCGTGAGCGCCTAGCTCTGTAATTTCGAACCTTTCACAGGCCTTCGCCTGTCACGCTTAATTAATTCGAATTACATCTGACTCAAGAGAATTTCATTGCTTTCTTAAATAACATGGGGCAAATAATACCGAGTCTCAAGGGAGAATGATTCATGGGTAATTGGTTAAAGGGGATTTTAATCCTCGCCTTACTAGCAATATTTGCGTCATTTGTTTGGCCATTTAATGCAAATAAGCGTTCAGCAGAAATGGGCGCAACAATCCAAGATAATTTGAATTCAAATGGGTTTGACTTTGCAAAGGTAAATATGAGCGGTAATGTTGCGCGTCTGTCTGGTACAGCGCCTAATGAAGCGGCTTCAATAGCAGCGACTGATCTCGCGGCAAATACAAAATGCGAAGCCTGCGAAGGTAAGAAAACGTGGCACAAAGTTGTGAGCGATTTAGATTACAGTAAAATTGCCACTGCTTCTCCTTACATTTTCAATGCGGTAAAATCAGACGCTGGTGCGATTGTCCTTGATGGTTATGTTCGTAACGACGCTGAAAAAGCGCGCGTTTTACGTGAAGCGGAAAACCTGTTCCCAGGCAAGGTCACAGACCGTACAATTAAAATTGCTGCGGGTGAGCCTAATGCGAGTTGGGGCGATATTGTGTCCTCCAATCTCAAAGAGCTTTCAATGCTAGATAGGGGTCAATTTAATATCTCAGATAAAGTCGTGTCCCTCAGTGGTTACGTTGGTGATGAGGATGTGAAAGCTGGTGTAGACGCGACTCTAGCGAACCTACCTAATGGCTATAAAGGGAGTTCAGATGTAGCTGTTCCCCAGGCCATAATGGAAGAAATGCCTGCACAGGCTGCCGTCGCGACATGCCAAACCTTGTTGGACGGATTAAAAGGCGCCAATAAAATCAACTTCGAATTAAACAAAGCGGGTATCAAGGGAGAATCGAGTTTCAACCTTTTAAATGCTCTTGGTGCCGCAGCCAAAGCACCTGAGTGCGCCGGTGCAAGAATTAATGTTGTAGGTCATACTGACAGCGGCGGAAGCGATGCTTACAATCAGGGTTTATCGGAGCGTCGTGCAGCCTCTGTTGTCGCCTATCTCGTTCAAGAGCAAGATATAGATATCACGCGTATAAGTGCGGAAGGTAAAGGCGAAACCTCTCCGATTGCTGATAACGCGACCGCAACAGGTCGTGCTGCCAATCGCCGTATCGAATTTATTGTCACTCAAGCCCAGTAACTGGCTTACGTCTAACCAAAAAAGAGGATAATCTCATGGTTGAAAGTTCATTTTTATATAATCTCTGCTTTAATATCCTGCCTTGGATATTGTTTGGCTTATTAGGTCTGGGTCTTGGTTGGCTATTATTTCGTGGCAAGAAACAAGACGGTGATCTCTCTATTGAAGGTGAGGGCGCGCTTCGTGCCGAAGCTGATGGCCTCCGTACACGCGTGCGGGATCTTGAAGGCCGTGTCGCGACACGCGATGGTGAGGTCTCTGATCTGAAAACTAAACTCGCCGCTGCGGCAGCGGGTGCAGCGGCAGCGACCGCAGCTGCTAAAGGGTCAGCGACATTGTCTGCGCCAAAAGCTGAAGCGGTTGACGATGACGAAACATATGCTCTTGAGTGGCGCAACCGCTACCTTGCAGCCCGTGTGAAGTATCTTGAAGGTCGCCTCTCGGAAGCGCCTGCGCCGAAAGCCAAAGCCAAGAAAGCGCCAGCGAAGAAAAAAGTTGCGCCTGTTGCTAAGAAAAAGGCTGCGCCAAAGAAGAAAGCGGCTCCAAAACCGAAGGTTCTCTATACAGACGGACCTACAGACGGCGCGCCTGATGATCTAAAGCTTATCAAAGGTATTGGGCCAAAGTTTGAAGGTGATTTAAATTCTAAAGGCATTTACTACTTCCGCCAAATTGCGAATTGGAAAGCGGCCGACGTGAAGATGGTAGAAGGTGTCATCGACTCTATCCCAGGCCGCATTAAGCGCGACGAATGGGTCAAGCAAGCCAAAGGTCTTGCGAAAGGTGGTGCACCAAAACCTATGAAAGGCAAACCTGGTCCGAAGAAAGGCTCTAAGCGCTCTGCGCTCACTGCTGACGGACGTAAGCGGGCGAAGCCTGGCCCAAAGCCTAAGGCAAAAACTGAAATGTCTGATATGGACAAATATTACTCCAATGTGAAAAAGCACGATAGCCGTGCAAGCCGTGACGTTGTTGAGAGCATTGTCAAATATTGCGGCGTCGCACTTCGCAGTCGCGATAGCTCACTTGTGGCGTGTTCAGACAAGGCAGAAGTAGAACGCGTAGTGAAAGGCTTTGTTACTAAAAAACTTGGCGTCCAATCTGGTGGTGACGCTCTCGTGCAGAGCGTTTGCCAAGACATGAAAGGCGAGCGCTTTAAATCTCGCGTGACTTTCTATTATCTCTGCGCAAAGAAAGCAGGTAAGCTCAGCATCTTTAAATAGGTGCAGATTATCTGGCGGAAACGCCAACTAAATTCAAACCCGCCCGACTCAGTCGCGGCGGGTTTATTTAATGGGGATAAGCGTCCCTAATATTTCCTGACCATTTAAGTTCTTTGCTTTTTCACTCAATGTGTTCCTTCATATCCTTGTGTCGCTTCATAACTGTGTTTATCCCCACCTGAAAAATGCCGCTTAATGTGTGTATGTGCTTCATGATAACGCCAATATAAGTTTGCCTCGCCTCCAAAGACCTCTTCTCACATCTGATTCCAATAAGGCGTCAGGGGGGAGTCACATCGCGTGGCGTTGGCCAAACTTTCATCCGCTTGAAATGGCCTGTCGTCACTGCGGGGAAGACTATTTTTGGCCAGAATTCATGGACAGGTTGCAAGCGGCGCGGACAGCTGTGGGGCGGTCATTCGTTATCAAAAGCGCCCATCGATGCAGCTTGCACAATGCGCGAGTAGGCGGGGCGCCGCTATCGCAACACCTCCGTTTGGCTGCCGATATCGCCCTCAAGGGACATGACAGGCACAAGCTTCTATCTGTGTGTAAACAGGCCGGATTTCGCGGCTTTGGATTTTACACAACTTTTCTTCACATCGACCTTGGCCCAGCGCGGCATTGGTATGGAAATCAACAGGCGAGGAACATATGGACACAGTAATCGGCCTCGGCCTTGATGCCGCGGCGGGCGGCGTATTTGGTCTTTTGGGTACAGCTATTGGACGTGTTGCGGGCTTTTTCGAGCGCCGTCAAACTTTTAAGCAAGCGCAAGCGCGTTGGGCGCATGAACTCGAGCTTCATAAGTTGCAAATGCAGGCACGCCTGCAAGAAACAGAAATGGAGCTTGCGCTGGCGGCTCAAGAAGGCTCTTGGCGTGGGCTACAAGCCTCTATCGATGCCGAAGCCAAAATTGGTACGGCAAGCCTTTGGGTGATTAATCTACTGCGCCTCGTGCGCCCAGTACTTACCTTACTATTATGGCTCATTACGGGGTGGATATTCTCTGTGACCCAAAATGGGTCCATAGTAGAAGCAGCTGTCTTCGCAGCGACTGCGGCCACGCTCTGGTGGTTTGGTGACCGCGCGCCAAAACCGCCCGTGGTGCAGCATAAACTACTGTAACGCGCTATCCTTGTAAGTCTTTAAGCGTCATGGCCAAAATAATCACAAGGCCGAAACATAGAATGAAGAGGTAAATGAAGCCGACCGCATAGCTCGTCCAAAGCGTTTTGAGCCAGCCACGTGCAAACATACGTTTCAAGCTGATAGGCAAGTAAATCAAAAGTCCGATAAATATGGCTTGGGCAACGACTGTGCCAGGAAAGACATAAGAGGCGATTATTCCTGTAAAGAGCAGGAAAAATACTACGCTGTGGATATAAGCGGCGTGGATAATGTGATCATAAAGCATCGCATTGCCTCGCCCCCGAATGAAAATTGCGCCAATAAACATGGTGAGCGGCATCATGAAAAACATGAGACGCGGAAGGTAAACACGTAAACTGTCGGTCACGACGGCTGGGTTTTGCATAAAATCAAAAACGAAATTACTGACGTCCTTACCTTCGACACGTCGGTTATTGAGCATAATTTGACCGCGATCATTGACCGTCAATTCTCCAAGATCCCCACCAATTTCAATATTTTCGGGCTGGGCTTCTGGGAGGTCTTCGACCTTAGAATTTGGCTCGTTTAAACTTGGCGAAGTAACGTCGTCCTCCTCTTCACCAATTTGGAAATCAAGACGCAAGTCACCCTCCTCATCGAGCATCTTTCGTTCAATAAGTTCAAAGTCTCGGTTTTTAATGCGGGCGTCAATTGTCCTTTGGCGTTCTAGCATATGCACGTCAAACTCAAAACTTAAGTCCTCATGGGTGAGTTCGTCCCGGCTCAAAGTCACACCGTCCTTGGGTTTCACATTGACATCCAAGCTAAAAATATGGGTCTCTGTAATTGCCAAGAAGCCGAAAAGGATAAGACTCATGGCAATATAGGTGCGAATGGGCGAAGACCATTTCATCCGTGCGCCATCGGCAAACTCACGCGCAACTTTGCCGGGTTTAAAAAGTAGCGCCCCCCAAGTGCGCCAGATGCGCCCTTCAATGGCGGTCAGCGTGCTGCCAAGCTCTATGATCAATGAGAAGAGCGAGCGCCGGTAATTATCGTTTTTCTGGCCGCAACTATTGCAATAAACACCCGTGAAGGGTGTCTCGCAGGACAGACAAAGATGAGTTTGGTTATCATTGGGGATAGTGTCAGCATCAAGTACTGACAAATATTCCGCCTCGACTCCCTCTATCTCTGACACAACAATCCCCTCATTCGCGTCTTTATGGCACGTTTCAAATCCAAGGAAAATATGCAACTAATTGCATAATAGAAGTTGCCCGATGAAAACGGCATGTTATGTTAAGAGAAAAAAGAGGTGAGCATGTTTGAGGGAAAAAGCGTCGCAATTACCGGCGCAACAAGCGGAATTGGCAGAGCAATTGCGGAAATGTTTCTAGCAGGTGGCGCAAAAGTCGCGATCAGTGATCTAACATCACCTCAAGATACGGCTGACGAAATTGGCGCGGTTGCTTTTAAATGTGACGTGTCCAAGGAAGCTGAGATTGAAGAATTTATTGATAACGCTGGCGCCGCAAATGGTCCCGTCGATATCTTTGTTGCCAATGCAGGCGTCGGTTACGGCGATGAAAAACACGCCGCAGGCGCAAGTAATGAGGCTTGGGAAGCAAGTTGGCAGATTAATGTGATGCAAAGCGTTTATGCTTCACGCGTACTTTTACCAGAATGGCGCGAGAGAGGCGGGGGTCGCTTAGTCGTCACCTCATCTGCGGCGGGCCTCATGGCTCAAATCGGAAGCGCGTCATACACGGCCACAAAACATGCTGTTGAAGCCTTCGCAGAGCAGGTTGCGTTTGAACATGCCCATCAAGGCGTGAAGGTCAATTGCATTTGCCCGCAATATGTGCGCACCAATATGACCAAAGGATTCTCTATGGCAGAAAACTCTAAAGATGGATTTTTAGAGCCGTCAGATGTGGCGGACGCGCTTAAGAAAGCAATTGAGAACGATAAGTTCCTCGTTCTGCCCCATCCTGTTGTTGGAGAATATTTCAAACACCGCGCGATGGATGTCGATGCTTATATCGGTGGTATGGCAAAGCTGAAATCTAAATTACGGGCAGAAACCCTGCCGCTCAAAAGCTAGGAGTATTTATGTCCAGATTTAATCTCACAGGTAAGGTGGCACTCGTCGCGGGCGCAAGTCGCGGTATCGGCGAAGCTGTCGCGCATGGTCTCGCGGAACATGGTGCCACTGTTATTTGTACAAGTCGTAAAGTCGCCGACTGCGCGAAAGTCGCCGACGCGATTTCGGCCAAAGGTGGGCAGGCGAGCGCCATGACGCTCCACCTCGGAGAGCTAGCGGATCACGATAAGGTCCTCGCCGCGATTGAGAAAGAGCATGGGCGTCTTGATATTCTCATCAATAACGGCGCAACGAACCCTTATTTTGGCCCCGCCCACGAGACGCCAGAAGGCGCTTATGACAAGACGATGGATGTGAACCTGAAAGGCCCATTTTATCTGACGGCGAAAGCTATGCCGATGTTGATGAAAGACGGCGGCGGGTCTGTTGTGAATGTGGCGTCGATTGACGGTATTCAACCTGGGCAGATGCGTGTCGTTTACGGCATGACAAAAGCCGCGCTGATTAACATGACGAAGGGTTTTGCTAAGGAATACGGCAATAGTGGCGTGCGCGTGAATGCGCTTCTACCAGGGTTTACAGACACCAAGCTCGCGGCAGGCCTCAAAGAGATGCCAGGCATGGATAAGTATATGCAGCAAAACCTCGCAATCTCGCGCATGGCGCAACCCGAAGAGATGGTTGGCGCGGTGCTTTATATGGTCAGCGATGAAGCTAGCTATTTCACAGGGCAGGGTATGGTCGTTGACGCGGGAGCGATTATATAATGAGTTCAGAAAATGCAGCTGTTGACGTACGGAAAGGTGATGAACTTGATGTTGCAGCCGTTGATACTGCGCTGAAAGCAAACGTAGCGGGCTTGTCTGGCACACCGACTGTCAAACAATATCCAAGTGGCGCATCAAACCTCACTTATGCGCTCGATTATCCCGACCGCAGCCTCGTTCTGCGGCGGCCTCCCACAGGCACACGTCCAAAGTCGGGGCACGATATGCACCGCGAATACCGCATCATGACTGAACTTGAGCCAGCTTTTCCTACTGTGCCAAAGACGCTTTATTACACAGGTGATGAAAGTATTATCGGGGCTGAGTTTTACGTGATGGAGCGCTCCGAAGGACATCTCATTCACAATGATATTCCAAAAGACTGGGGCTGGACCGAGGTCGAGACGCGTGCGCTTTGTGAGGAGTTTTTTACGAAACTCGTTGATCTTCACAGCGTAGATTATGAAGCACTCGGCCTTGGTGATTTCGGCAAGCCCGAAGGTTATGTCAGCCGCCAAATTCTGGGTTGGAACCGCCGCTATGAAAAAGCGTGGACGGCTGATGTCGAGAAGTTTGAGGATGTGCGCGATTGGCTAGAGTCCAATATGCCTGAAACAGAACGCGGCGCAGCGGTCGTGCATGGCGATTACCGTATTGACAATTGTATCCTGAACAAAAACGACCCGACCAAGATTGAAGCTATTTTGGACTGGGAGATTTCAGCCCTTGGCGACCCGATGATGGATTTGGGTAATACGCTGGCCTACTGGATTGAAGTGGATGACCCGCCCTTTATGCATATGATGGTACGCCAACCAAGCAAAGCCAAGGGTATGATGACACGCCAAGAAATTCTCGAATTCTATGCCGCGAAATCAGGCGCGGATGTGTCGGGGTTTCAGTTCTATTATGTCTACGGCATCTTCCGTCTCGCGGTGATTATTCAGCAGATCTACTACCGCTACTACCACGGACAGACAGACAATAAACGGTTCAAAGATTATGGACAAATGGTCAATGCATTAGGGCAACTCGCACGGCTTAAAATTAAAACAGGGAAACTGTAGGAGACGGATATGAGCGAACTTGACACATTCAAAAAAGAAACCCGTGCATGGCTAGAAGAAAATTGCCCTGCGGAAATGCGCACGCCGATAAAAAATGATGATGACCTCTGTTGGGGCGGACGCAATTATAAATTCGAAAGCGACGCGCAGAAAGTTTGGCTAGAGCGTATGGGAGCCAAAGGGTGGACGACACCGACTTGGCCCAAAGAATATGGCGGCGGTGGATTATCAAAGCCTGAAGCTAAAATCCTTGCTAAAGAAATGGCGCGCATTAATGCGCGTAGTCCACTTTCGTCTTTTGGCATTTGGATGCTCGGGCCCGCACTTCTGAAATTTGGGACAGAAGCTCAAAAGCAGCAACATTTACCGCCTATCGTGCGCGGTGAAATCCGGTGGTGCCAAGGCTATTCTGAGCCTAATGCAGGGTCTGACCTCGCCGCGCTCGCTACGAAATGCGAAGACAAAGGCGATTATTTCCTTGTTAATGGGCAAAAAGTCTGGACGTCATATGCTGACCAAGCCGACTGGATTTTTTGTCTTGTGCGCACAGACCCCAAGGCTAAAAAGCATGAAGGCATCAGCTTCGTGCTATTTGATATGGAAACGCCAGGCGTCGAGGCCCGTCCGATTAAACTGATTTCAGGTAAATCACCCTTCTGCGAAACATTCTTCGAAGACGTGAAAGTTGATAAAGATCAGTTGGTTGGCGAACTCAATAAAGGTTGGACGATTGCGAAATACCTCCTGACCCATGAGCGTGAAATGATTGGCGGACAAGGGCTCGCCGTCGCGCGTCCTCTTGAAGAAGTCGTTGCAGGTCTAGCCGGTCTTGTGGACAGGGAACTTGAAGACAAAATGCTCCGCGCCAAAGTCGTAGAGGCGATGGTAGATGAATGGGCATTTAACCAAACTGTATACCGCAAGCTGAGCGAAGCTAAAGCAGGCGCGAGCCTTGGCGCGGATAGTTCTATGCTGAAATATTACGGCACCGAGCTAAACAAACGCAAATTTGAGCTGACGATGGATGCGTCAGGTCACGAAGGCTTGGAGTGGGACGGCGACGATGCTGTGGCCCGAAAATGGCTTCGTACGAAAGGCAACTCTATAGAGGGAGGCACATCAGAAGTGCAGCTTAATATTATCTCAAAACATATTCTTAGACTCCCAGGAGCTTAACTTATGGCCCTCGTTTTAAATGAAGACGAACAAATGCTTCGCGAAACTGTGAGCGGTTTTGTTGCTGACAAAGCCCCTGTCAAAGCCCTGCGTGAGCTACGCGACAATAATAGTGAGGACGGCTTTGACCGCGCGCTCTGGTCTGAAATGGCTGAAATGGGGTTTGCGGGCGTGCTGGTGGATGAGGACAATGGCGGCGTCGATATGGGCTTTGTCGCAGCAGGCTTAATCGCCGAACAGATGGGGCGTAACTTGACGGCATCACCCTTCCTCTCAACGTCAGTTTTGGCCGCAACTGCGCTCCGCAAAGGGGGAAGCGCAGCACAAAAATCCGAGTGGCTTGGCAAGATTGCCTCTGGCGAAACCATTATGGCGCTTGCCGTTGATGAGGGCCGCAAGCATAATCCAAATGCGCTCAAGACGACGGCCGTGCGCTTTGGCAATGGCTTTAAACTCAATGGCTCCAAAGCGATGGTCGTGGATGGTCACGTCGCAGACCAACTGATTGTTGCGGCGAAAACGGACGGTGGCACGACACTTTTCCTTGTGGATCCTAAAACAGCGGGCCTGACGACAACGCGCACAGATATGATTGACGCGCGCAACGCCGCCAAGCTCGACCTTAACGACGTTGAAGTTACAGCAGACGCCGTTATTGGCGAAGTCGACGGCGGAGCAGAGGTGCTCAACCATGTCCTAAATGCGGGCCGTGCAGTCGTGGGGGCGGAGCTTGTTGGGGCGTCATCAAAGGCGTTTGAAGACACGACAGACTACATCCGCGAGCGCAAACAATTCGGCACAGAGGTGGGTCGCTTCCAAGCGCTACAACACCGCAGCAGCCATCTTTACTCAGAGCTCGAAATCGCGCGTTCGGCTATGCTCGCATCGCTGACTGCACTGGATGATAGCGCAGATGACGCTGATCTTATCGTGTCTATGTCGAAAGCTAAAATTGGGTCTGTCGCAAAACTCGCCTCACAAGAGGGTGTGCAAATGCACGGCGGCGTCGGCATGACGGACGAATATGATATTGGACTTTACATGAAACGCATCCGCGTCGCGCAGGAACTTTTTGGCGACGCGCATTACCATATGGAACACATCGCAAAAGCGAAGGGAATTTAAAATGGCTGAAATGGATCTAGGCATGACAGAGCGGGTTAAACCGCTTGTTGAAAAAATTCGTGACTTTACCCGTAATTATGTTGCGCCGCTCAATGAAGAATTTGACGGCCTAATTGGCACAGCGCCGGGGGGGCGGTTTGAATACTCAAAGCGCCAAACTGAAATCTTGGAAGAAATGAAAGCGGAAGCGCGGAAGCGTGGGCTTTGGAATTTTTGGCTGACAGACTCTGACGAAGGCTTTGGCCTGACGACTGTGGAATATGCCTATATCGCCGAAGAACTCGGCTGGGTGCATATGGCGTCTGAAGCGATGAATTGCTCTGCGCCTGATACAGGCAATATGGAAGTGCTCGAACGTTACGGAACAGAGGGCCATAAGAAGAAATGGTTGAAGCCACTGCTTGAGGGCAAAATTCGTTCGGCTTACCTCATGACAGAGCCTGATGTGGCGTCATCGGACGCAATTAATCTTGAGTTTTCAGCCGTCAAAGACGGCGACGAATGGGTGCTTAATGGGGAGAAATATTGGTCTTCAGGGGCAGGAGACCCTCGTTGTAAGGTCTATATCCTTATGGCGAAAACACCTGATGAGAGCCGCAAGAAACACGAGCAACATTCTATGTTTGTCGTCGATGCAGCGGCGGACGGCATTGAGATTTTACGTCCCATGATGGTGTTTGGTCATGACGATGCGCCGCATGGTCACATGCATATCCGTTTCACAGATGTGCGTATTCCCGCCGATGCACTTTTGATTGGTGAAGGTGCAGGTTTTGAAGTGAGCCAAGGGCGTCTGGGACCGGGCCGCATCCACCACTGTATGCGCTCTATTGGACAGGCTGAGAAAGCCTTGCAGCTTTTGTGCAAGCGTTCGCTTGAACGTGAAGCCTTTGGCAAGCAACTCGCCTTTCTCGGTGCGAATTTTGACATTATCGCTGAGAGCCGCATCAAGATTGAGCAAGCGCGGCTTCTTTGCCTTAAGGCCGCTTGGGCGATGGATACCATGTCTAAACGTGAGGCTGCGCCGTGGATTTCCATGATCAAAGTCGAAGCCCCGCGTATGTCGCTTGAGGTTATTGATCAAGCTATGCAGATGTACGGCGGAACAGGCGTGTCCCAAGATACCCCTCTATCGGGTATGTGGCAGGGGCAACGCACGCTGCGCTTTGCTGATGGACCAGACGCGGTGCACCGTCGTCAGGTTGCACGCAAGGAACTCCGTAATTATACTAACCAGAAAATCTAAATCAGGACAAAACCGCTATGCCATCTTTTGATGTTGTGTCTGAAGCTGACCTCGCAGAGGTTGATAATGCCGTGCAAAATGTGACGCGTGAAATTTCGACGCGTTACGATTTTAAAGGCTCTAAATCCACGCTTGAGCATAAAGACGGCGTACTGACGGTGTTTGCAGATGACGAGCTAAAGCTTAAACAGATGCAGGAAATCATACGTGGTAATATGCAAAAGCGCGGCATTGAACCGGGGATGCTCGACGAGCAAAAAGTCGAGCCTGCCACGGGTATGTCTGTGCGTCAGAAAATTGTTATTAAACAAGGTCTTGAAAAAGAGCTTGCCAAAAAAATTGTCAAAGATATCAAGAGCACTAAGATGAAAGTGCAGGTCTCTATTCAAGGCGAGGAACTTCGCGTAACAGGTAAAAAGCGCGACGACCTGCAAGCGGCTATGCAGCACATCCGCGATATGGGTCTTGATCAGCCAGTGCAGTTTAAGAACTTTCGAGATTAGAGCATCGCTCAAGAGGTTGTAACTCGCACCTAAGCCCCCACATCTCTAAGAACACATTCGTTTTTGGAGGTCGCTATGTTGTTAAGTAAAGTCGAAATTATTAAAGCTGGCCTCATTCTTATGATTGCGAGTCTGCTCATGTGGGCGGTGATGATACGTCAACATAGCTATGCATGGGAGGCTGCAGGTGAAACCTCCGGCACAGTTAAAAGCCTCATGTCTAATGCGACTGTCATTGGTCCACCGCAAATCCGCGCAGTGGTGACCTTAGAAGATGGTCAGCAAATTCTTTTGGATGTGCCAACACAAAGCAATGTGCGTGCGGGTGATTTTATCAACGTCTATGTGCAAGCGGACGCAGATAAGCCGTCACGCAGACGCTATAGTTACAAACATTAGCTTTTCTTTTCATATGTAAATTCGACGGCGTCGCCAGGCTTTGCGCCGAGGGCGAGATAGCTTTTCGCTTTCCCGTTTATCCAACGGTAAAGCTCAATTTCGGCGAGGTCGGCGATGTTACCATTCTGACAATCCATAAATTCGATTTCTTTCACGTCAGATAATGTTGGCCCAATATGTGCGACCAAGGTGCAATGAGTGGCTCCATTAGAGGTCGCTCTGCCTGCGCCATTTCCACCACTGCCAAAATTAGGGCCTTGGCCGTTTGAGCCATATGATTGTGCTCCTATCGCAGCAGCTACGTTGGGTAAGTTTACCTCCGCTTTAGCAGTCGAGAATTCAATAGCTTTGAGCGTGAGTTTAGCGTGATTAATTTTGGGTCTCTGTGACCTTGAAATGGCCTTAGTTTCTATCGCAGGTGGGAGCTCTATTTTGTTGAGAAGTGCTTTGTCTTTATTGAAGAGTTTTACCTTGACGGTTGGCTCAACAGGCTCGGTCTTGCTCACAATGATAGCTCTTGACTGTGGGTCTTTATTCTTTCTTACAAAGCCCGTCGACATGAGGGCAAGCATAAGCAAAAACAGCGCCGCCGTCGCAATTCCCGCGGCGAGTAAAACGCCAGTTAACTGTAGCAGTCGAGATGTGGATCCTGATCTTTCCATATGCCGTAAAGACTACTTCGCTTCAAATACCGCAGTGCCGTCCACAATCGTCATCACGGGTTTAGCGGTCAAGATATCTTGCGGGGCAGCCGTGAGAATATCGCGGTCTAGTACGGTAAAGTCCGCGCGTTTACCAACTTCTATTGTCCCAACCATATCCTCTTCAAACGCCGCTTCTGCGGCCCAGGCTGTGAACATTTTAAGCGCTTCTTGCGGCGTAACTTTTTCCTCTGGATACCAAGCATCATTGGAATAGCCTTCTTGGTCTTTGCGTACCATAGCCGCGTAAAACTCAATACGCGGGTCGCCGACCTCAACCGGCGCGTCAGACCCGCCCGCGATTTTAGCACCGCTATCGATTAAGCTGCGCCACGCATAGCCACCTTTCAAGCGGTCTTTGCCTATACGCGCGGGGGCGAAATGCAAATCACCGATCGCGTGAGACGGCTGCATTGACGGGATGATTCCAAGCTCGACAAAACGTGGAATATCCTCGACCGCGATGATTTGGCTATGTTCAATGCGCCAACGCGGGTCAGCGACGCGGCGTTCGTTCACAGGCACACTTTTCATCGCTGCTTCGTACCAGCTGAGCACAAGTCGGTTCGCTCGGTCGCCAATGGCGTGGGTGTTGATCTGTATGCCTTCACGAAGCGCATCGCGCAGAATAGGCATGATTGTTTGCCGCGTAATTAAGACAAGGCCCTCATTCTTAGGGTCGTCATCATAAGGCTCTATCAAAGCTGCGCCGCGAGAGCCAAGTGCACCGTCACTATAGAGCTTAATCGCGCGCGTCGTCACGCGGGAACTATCGGATTTGGGCGTGTCCAATATCTCGGACATATCTGAGCCATTAATATAGTTGATGGAGTTATAGACGCGAATGCCGATTTTGCCTTCGGATGCGAGACGTTCAATCAGTGCCGTATCTTCTGGGTCAACAGACATAGAATGAATATTCGTCCAACCACGGCTCGCATAAAGGGCGGCGCCTTTGATATAGGCCGCTTCCTTGCGCTCTGGAGTTACGCTGTCGACAAGGCCAGAGACGAGGTCTTCCGCACGGTCAATGAGCATCCCTGTTGGCTCACCATCTGCGTCTTTTAAAATGTCTCCGCCAAAGGGTGGTTTCGTCTGGCTCGTAATCCCTGCGGCATTTAGAGCGGCGCTATTGACCACAGCGGCGTGACCGTCTGCACGAGTCAGAATAACTGGGTTGTTCGGTGCAATGGCGTCGAGGTCTTGGCGGTTTGGAAAGCGCTTTTCCGGCCAGTGGGTTTCAATCCAACCGCGACCATAAACTGTTTGCCCCGTCGCAGTTTTCTCAACTTCGGCTTTAACGCGTTCTTGCATTTCAGTTACAGATTTTGTGCCTTCAAGATTAAGTGTCATTTCGCGAAGACCAATGCCGAGCAAATGACCATGCGCGTCGGTGAACCCTGGATAAGCTGTCGCGCCTGACAGGTTCACTTTTCGCGGGCCGGGCCCTGCATTTTCTGAGCACCACTCGCCCGTATCATCACCTGCATAGGTTATTTCGCCGTCTTTGACTGCCACGGCTTTGACTGTGGGGTTTGCGTCAGTAGCCGTGTAAATTGTGCCGCCAGAGAGACACCAATTTGCGCCACTAGCGGACGTTTTTTGGACGGTTTCAGTTGATGACGAGCAGGCCGCAATAGCGAGGCCGCTACAACTTAATAAGGCGGTCTTGAAAAGCTTTAACGTGTTGGGGCGTGTGTAAGCCATAGTTGGAACCTCAGAAACCATTTATCAGAAAACAGTAGTCGGAAACTCCGTAAAAGCCAAATCTAATTAGCGTCACGTTACTGTTATAGTGCGGATTGCACTTCTGTCTCAGAAGATATATTTTTTTCATCTGAGACACTGTCGATCGCTTCTAATATATCATTCAATCGCACAGGCTTCCCAAGCGCTTCGTCCATGCCAATATTCTTGCAGAGTTTCTTTTGCTGATATTGCGGGTCGGCGGTGAGAGCGATGATGGTCACGTCCCGCCACGGCTTATCACTGCCGCGAATAGCAATCGTACACTCAATGCCGTCCATGATTGGCATGTGGATATCCATCAAGACGATATCAACGGGAGCGCTGTCGAGGATATCTAAGGCTTCACTGCCATTGCTCGCAATCATGATGTCCTTCACAACAGAACTGAGTAACGATTTCAATACAAGGTGGTTTGTCGGATTGTCGTCTACAACTAATATTCGTAGATCAGAGTAGGCAGTGGTTTCGGGCTCCGCCTCAGTCAACATGTGGTCAATGAGGCTAGTGGATGTTGCCATTGGCGCAATGTCAATTATGCTCTCATCATTGCCGCTATTAAGCGTGTCCATGTGGTTAGTTGATTGAACGGAAGGGGCTTTCACGTGAGGGCTGTCAGCCTCAGCATTCACAGCTGACACACTCACCGCCTGTTCCAAAGGCGCGGTCCTAATCGGAATGCTCATAGCGAACATACTTCCAGAGCCGATTTGTGATCGCACGGAAATGTTGCCATCCATACGTTCAACAATCTGCTTTGTGATATTCATGCCAAGGCCCGTACCGCCAAAGCGGCTAGAGATTGTTTCGTCGGCCTGTTTATAAGCGTCAAAAATACGCCGCTGCTGCTCTTCAGTCATGCCGATGCCTGTATCTTTTACGGCAAGTACAAGATGAGGCTGCTCACTTTCTTTTTCCACGACTGTCAACATAACATCAATGTTCCCGCCATGGGTGAATTTCACGGCGTTGGACAAAAGATTATTGACGCATTGTTCATAGCGAAATTTGTCAAAGTAAATCTCAGAGGGAACAGAGTTCTTTATCACGCACCGTATGTGAGAATTGTTTTTAAGCGCTTGCTGTTCCCATAATGCACAGACATCTTTCACGACTTCCTCTGGGCTGCACATATGCGGGTCAAGCGAGAAGCCGTCCGTGTCTAGGCGAGAATGGGTGAGGGTCTCATCCAGAAGGCGCAATATGTTGCCTGCTGATTTTTGTATAAGTTCAAGCTGTGGCGTGACAGTCGGGTCAGGATTGTGATGTATTAGCGCGTCTGCCATGCCGATAACCGCATTCATGGGCGTGCGGATTTCGTGGCTCATGCGGGCCAGAAAGTTCTCTTTTGAAGATAGGCTTTCTTCAGCGAGACGTTTCGCTTTATGGAGGTTTTCTTGTTGGCGAAGGACATCCGTGACATCGTTGAAGAAGGTTATAATGCGATTGCTATTTGGGGCCTCAGACTCAGGCATAAGCACAAATCTTATCCATCGTACACCTTCGTTTTTTGTAATGATGCGAAGTGTACTCTCTTCGTTCTCCCCCGTCTCGCATACTTTTTCCCACATTTCCTTTGAGCGTAGCAAGTCATCAGAGTGAAATAATGTGCCAAGTCCACTCTCTTCAAGTGAATGGAATTCTTCTGCGGTCAGTAATTTTTTTAGATATCTGCTTTCGACACGGCACGTGGAGGCGACACGATCAAAAGTGAGATAACCCGCATAACCAATGTTCAACGCCATCTCCAGCATATTCTCTTTTCGACGCTGCTCGGATACATCATATGCGCTGAGTGTGATTGTCCCATCGGGATTAGACCAACGCGTCACTCGCAAAATCGCGCCCGACGGCATCGTCAAATAAGTTTGTGCAAAGGGGTCTTCGTCTCTTGTTTTTGGATAGAGTATTTGGGCTGCAATCGCGGCGAGGGCTGACGGATCACCTGGCCCAAAATCTCCGCGATTGGCCATAAAGTGCAGCATCGTACTGATGTTCAATTCTGTTGAGGCTAAAGATGCGTTGAGTTCGAACAGCTTAGCCGCGTTTTGAGTAAAATATGTGAGATGTCCATCAACGTCGATTAATATAATAGCAGAGTCATATATGCGCTCAATATTATGCACAATCTTTTCGTGCTCAGCATCCATCGATGGGAATTTGTCTGGCGCAGTTTTCGGCTCTGCTTCTGTTAAGTCGTGTTGCATATTCCGTGCCCTGGAAGCTGAGTTTACTTATGCGACGCTTGCGACAGCGTCCGCCGATTGTTGAAAGTTTCTTTCGTCTAAGACTTTTTGTAAAATATCGAGAAGCTCTTGGCGCCTGACTGGTTTTGACAAAGCGTCATTCATGCCAATATTTCGGCAAACGCGCTTCTGTTGGTAATCAGGGTCAGCCGTCAAAGCTACAATGACCGTGTCGGCCCAAGGCTTTCCACTGTTTCTGATTTCTAGCGTCGTTTCGATGCCGTCTTTAACAGGCATGTGAATGTCCATTAAAATGACGTCAAAACTTTGTGACTCTAATATGTCCAACGCTTCTTCGCCGTGGAAGGCAAAGGTCATAGAGTTGATGTGATTAGTCAGAAGCTTTTTGACCACGGCCTGATTAATCGGGTTATCTTCGACAACGAGAACGTCAAAACCGCTGTAATCACTCGGCTCAATCGCGACGTTTTTGCGTATATGAGAATCTTTTTGGTCAGCAGATCCTTCATCTGCACCCGATGCCGTCAAAGATCGCTTTTGCGTCGTTTCAACTGCGGGATGAAAGGTTTGCGCCGGCAAAGCATGTGTCTGGATATCTTCCTTTATCGGAGGTGTTTCGGGCAAAACGCGTAATGCTTGTGTGACTGGACGAGCAGGGGCCGTATCGATAGCGTTTGCAAGTTTGAGCGGAAGGGTCAGAGCGATGGTTGTGCCTTTTCCTTCCTCGCTTTGCACTTTAATGTGCCCGTCCATCGCATTTACAATGTGTTGCGTAATGGACATGCCAAGGCCAGATCCTCCGAACCGTTTATGTATCGTAGCGTTGCCTTGCTTAAACGGTTTGAAGATGTTTTCTTTCGCCTCAGGGCTCATGCCAATACCATTATCGCGTACAGCGATAACAAACTTTGATTCTGCGCTTTTTGAGAGTAGTGGCGCCGCTGCAAGGACTATTTTACCACTGTCAGAAAATTTTACCGCATTGGACAAAAGGTTTGTTACACATTGGCGCAGTCGCGAACTGTCCAGTTTTATACCTTCTGGAAGTGTATCTGCGATACGCACGTCAAGGATAAGCCCTTTGTCAGCGCAGGGTTTGCGCCACATCGCACAGACAGAGCGCAAGACTTCGCCCAAGTCTACAATATCCTCATCCAAAATGATGTCAGTTGTGGCCAAGCGCTCATGCTCCAAGGTCTGAGACAGTATTGTGTTGAGATTTTCTGCTGCATCAGCAATGAAACTTGCCGTTTCGCGTGCTTCATCTGTTTCAACTTCATCGCGCAGAGCATCGGTCATGCCGACAATGGCATTGAGCGGTGTTTTGATTTCATGGCTCATGCGCGCCAAAAATTCACTTTTGTTTCGTGAAAGCTCTTTGATAGCGTCAAGTTCACGCGCGCGGCCAGTGTCTTCAGTTAGGTCGTTAAGGAACGCAATGAAGACTGCGGGTTCATCAGAAGACGGTGACATCTCGGTCTCGCCTATCATACGCATGACAAGCTCGTCGCCGCCTTCGAGCCTGATTCTAAACTGGCAATCCATACGGGACTGCTCTGAGACAGCCTTTTTGAAAGCCTTGTCAACCTCGACTACGTCTTCGGGATGGATAATAGATAGAAGGCCGTTCTCTTCGACCTGTTTTAGTTCTGACGCGGATAGCTTCTCCAAGATATAATCACTTAAAGTCGATTTGCCCGTTGTGAAACAATAGGACCAATATCCTGCCGTGCCAAGGTCAAGACTTGCTTTGAGAAGGCGGGCTTTTTCGATTTTTTCAGTCACATCTTCGACAAGAGTTACGAGGTGATGATTTGGTGTGTAACTATTTGAAAATTCGAGAATTTTCCCACATTTCATTGTGGTTGCCCAGCTATACCGCTTATAGTCCGCGCGCGTGAGTTGCTCACGCATTTTTTGCCGTTCACGCGCCTTTAGCAATGGGACGTCTTTCTCGCCCAGATTAGCTATTTTAGCCATATGGTCGAGCAGATCATCATAATTAGCAAATGTTGGCGAAGTCTCTTGAGCCAAAGTGAGCAAGTCTACAAATTTCTGAGACGTTTCGACCACGCGGCCTGTATTATCGAAGATAATATAGCCGCGCGCTTTATTGCCTCGAACAGCATGTGCAATAGCGACATCAGCCTGATGAGATGCAATCTCGGGCGTTGAATTGGGATTCCCATAAGGATTAGGCAGAGGTGTTTGAGACGTGATTGGGGCAACAGAGCCTGATTGTTTGAGCGCAACTTGCGCCAACGGGGTGTCAGAATTGAGGGGCGGAGGCGGTGGCGCACTTGCGTGTGTTTGCTCAGCATTTTCAGTTTTGGCTTTGATAGCTTGAATTTCAGCAAGCGGCGCGGCCATAAAATCTAAGTCAAGGATTGAGGTTCGCGTTTGCGCCTGAGTGTCCTTGGAGGAATTGTCAGTCATTACAGGAGAGTTCACATGAGCGTTTTGTACTAACGTATCGGTTGGGCTGTCAGCACCGTTTATGACTGCAATCTGACCAAGATTCAGAGGTTCGCCAAATGTCGCGTCCTCCGATTGCTGTTTTTTGCCAAGCAGCGCCCCAACTTTTTTCGAAAGTCCCATAGTCAAAATTCCCAAGCCGTCCCCGCTTTGTCCCAATCTGGTACGCAAAAAAGGACAATGTTATGTTAACGTCGAGAGAATTTTTCAGCAGGCAGACAAGGTTGCAGCCTGGGGGTGTGTTGAGCGATTTTGCATACATCAAGACTTGATGCTCCCTGCTTGGCGGGACGCAACTGAAGCATTGAATAAAACTGGTGCCGCGAGGGAGAATTGAACTCCCGACCTCATCATTACCAATTCGATGCTAGAGGTTTTCTGGTGTTGTCTCAAGTTTCCCGTATTGGGATAAGTTATTGAAATAAAACAACAGTTGTTACCTCACGTTAGACGGGGTGAGTTGCTGGTTTCCGTCGCCGTGATTACTATGTGCTTACTGGAACTAGGGGCAGAGAAGGAGTGTTGTTGCTGTGAAACTGACAAAACGAATCGTAAATGCTCAAAAGCCAACAGATAAACCCTTCTTTATTTGGGATAATGACCTGGCAGGGTTTGGAGTGAAAATTCTGCCGTCCGGTAGGAAGACTTATTTGGTGCAATACCGGATGGGTGGTCGTTCAAAACGAACAAGACGCGTGACCATCGGTGCGCATGGTGTCCTAACTACCGAACAGGCAAGAGGGCAGGCTAAGACACTGCTCGGGCAAGTAGCTGTCGGAAATGATCCGGCCGCTGAGAGAAATAAGGAAAAATCGGCTGTAAGCGTAGAACACTTGTTGGAACAGTTTTTTGTGGAACATGTGCTGGTCAAGCTCAAAAAACTGACTCAAGAGAATTATGAAGCCGTCATTCGGTTGAACATCCCTCTGGCGTTCAAAAGACTTCCTATTGAAAAAGTCGCTAGGCAAGATGTTGCAAGGCTTCATTTCGATTTGAGAGACAAACCGTATGCTGCAAATAAAACGCTTGCAGTTCTCTCAAAGTTTTTTAATTGGTGCGAGAAATATGGGCACCGTCCAGACCACACAAACCCCTGCCGTCACGTCGAAAAGTATCGTGAAGTACCGAGACAGAGGTTTTTGTCGTCTGAAGAGCAGAGAAGACTCGGGGATGCGCTTAACAAAGCAGAGCGTGACGGTTTGGTAAGCCCCTATGCAATAAGAGCCTTGAAACTGCTGAGCCTGACAGGGGCAAGGTTGCGAGAGATATTAGATCTTAAATGGGAATATATAGATTTTGAAAGAGGTGTTATTGAACTTCCTTCTTCCAAAAATGGAGCCAAAACAATCTATCTCAACCCGACGGCCACGGATGTTATTGAGAGTTCGCCAAAACAGAAGGGCAACCCTTATGTCCTCTGCGGTTTTGTGCCCGGAAAGCCCATTAACAACCTCCAAAAGCCATGGAGACGTATAAGACGTCTGGCGAATTTGGATGATGTACGAATTCACGACCTCAGGCATACATTTGCAAGCGTTGCGGTCAATGGCGGTATGTCACTGCCCATGATTGGCGCATTACTGGGACACTCTCAACCTTCAACAACCGCTAGATATGCGCATCTGGCGGTTGACCCTTTGAAAAAAGCGAGTGAAATCGTCTCCCGGCAGATGAACACAGTTCACAAATCAGACCCATGATGGATAGGGGCGAATATCTAATGAAAACAATAATTTAGGCGTCCGCTTGTGCAATTTGTGTGCAGTGCTAAAAAGTTTCGGGGCTTAAAATAGGTACTATTTGAGGGTAATTTGAGTGATGTGAAGTGACCTCAAATTAGCAGGATATTATTGGAGTGCTTTTTATAAGGTAGGTGTTGGCAAGCAGCCAATCCGACATCGGCCTTAAGCGCGGAAGTCATACTGTATTGTATTTATTTGAACTTACGATTGATAGCAGAATAAGGGATAAAGTCGCCGCGATTATAAAGCTGATGACCAAGGGAATTATTGTGTCGTCATAAATTTGGCCGATAAGCGTTCCAAGAGTTACCCCGAGTCCAGTCGAGAGTGTCGCTACAAATGCTGCAGCTATACCGGCGAGGTGCCCGACAGGTTCCATGGCCATGGCATTAAAGTTTCCAAAGAGAATACCTCCTTGTGCCGCGAAAATAATACAGGCCCAAATCATGAAAGCCATCAGTGAAACAGAAGGGGTGTTTAGCAAAATAACAAGCATAGCAAACGAGACTATGAGTTTAAAAATAAGGGCAATCTTGCAGAGTTTCCGTATACCCCACTTCATAACCATCTTTGCGTTCACGAGGGTCGCGCTGCCGGCGCATAATGCCAAAATAGCAAAATAATATGGAAAACTGTCGGTTATACCGAATAGGTCTTCGAAAATTTGCGGGGATGACATCAAAAAACTGTAAAAGGCGCCAAGCACGAAACCCGCCATTAATGTTGATAGCAAACAGATTTTGTTTTTTGCTACCTCAGCAAACCCATTCAATATTGTAGATGCAGAAAAGGGACGCTTATATTCAGGACTTAAAGTTTCGCCTTGTCGCACACCGAACCATATCAAGGTCGTCAAAGAGCTACCCAAAAGAACATAAA
>CALLME010000003.1 GCA_938007945.1 uncultured Caulobacterales bacterium | reverse complement strand
GATACGTACGCTCGGAGAAGAACGGTTTTATTTTGACGAAAAGGCTAAAAAACTTATCGGAGAGCAGTCTGGCACGACTTTCCGTTTTGGCGCGCAGGTCCGTGTGAAACTGACCGAGGCCAGCCCCGTCACAGGCGGCTTGGTCTTTGAAATGGTCTCCAAAGGCGAGCCAGGCAAACCGCCGAAAAAATCCCATCACGGACGGCGTGATTATCGTTCTGGTGGGGCCTCTTCACGCTCACGCGGGGCGAAACATCGACGCAGGCGCAGCTGATGGAGATTAAACGCCCCGTCCTGACGGAGAAAGAAAAAGAGCTACGCAACGCCCTGCCCCGCGCGGCACGGCCCAAGAAAGCGTCGACTATCATCTTGTGGAAAGGCCCACGCGAGAACCCGCAAATCCTCATGGGGCAGCGCGCGAAACGTCACGATTTTATGCCTGACGTCTTTGTTTTCCCCGGCGGACGTGTAGACCGCGCCGATAGCTATGCGGGAAGCATGGGTGAGATAAGTCCGCGCACGAAAAAAATCCTCGAGGCCGCCTATTCCCCGCGCCAAGCCCGCGCCTTGCTTCTCGCGGGCGTGCGCGAAACATTTGAGGAAACCTCGCTGATGCTTGGCCGGAAAGCGCCGCAAGCACGCAACCTCAACCATAAAAGCTATGACGCCTTTCGCGAAGCGGGTCAGTTGCCAGATATCTCAGGGATTGAGGTCATTGGCCGCGCCATCACCCCACCGCGCCGTCACAAACGCTTTGATACATGGTTTTTTGCGCGTGATATGAACGGCGTCAACGCAACAGACACTGCGGATAGTCATGAACTTCTCAATGTGGATTGGTTCACCTTTGACCAAATCGCGCAGCTTAAAACCCATGTCGCGACAGATACGATGCTTAAGGTCATGAAACGCTTTTTGACGCAGGACAATCCGCCTTGGACGGTATTTTTCATGCGCCGCAAGGGTGGTCAGTTCATTACAGACCCATTTCCCGCGGATTGAGCCGACAAAAACCACCCACCACAGTTGACACCTGCGCACGCTTGCGTATATGTGCCCGCTACTGAATTAGACCCCTGACATATAGGTCGGGATGAGCATGAAAGGCGCGAGCCATGGCGAAGCCAACAACCATTAAAATCCGTCTGAACTCTACAGCCGGTACAGGTTACTTTTACGTGACTAAAAAGAACGCCCGCACGATGACTGAAAAAATGGTCAAAAAGAAATACGACCCCGTCGTACGTAAGCATGTCGACTTCAAAGAAGGCAAGATTAAGTAATCTGAGCTTATTGATTTATGAAAACCGTCTCTTAGAGGCGGTTTTTTTATGGCTGATTGTCCTATTAAGAAGCGCCTAAGCTGCTTCTAGAATTTCAAACCGCATGACCTGATTACGGCCTGCATGTTTCGCTTTGTAAAGCGCTGTGTCTGCGCGTTTCTGTACGTCGCGGATTTGTTCTTTTGGGCGGGCCTGTGCCACACCTGCGCTAAGCGTTATTGTCAGCGCTTCGCCGTCCACATATATCGGTGTACCCGCAATCATGTCGCGAATGCGGTCTGCGGCGGCGTAACCATCAGCCTCAAGCGTATCAGGCATAGCAATCATGAATTCTTCACCGCCATAGCGCGAGACGATATCAATGGCGCGCATATTGGTCACAAGGCGTGCGGCGACTTCTTTGAGGATATGGTCACCCATATCGTGGCCAAGAATGTCATTGACCCGTTTAAAGTGGTCAATATCAAAGAGTATGATTGTGAAAGGCGTCCTTGCGCTACCGTTAAGCGCATCGATAAGGGGCTCAATACCGCGGTCAAAATAGCGACGATTGCCAAGGCCCGTTAGCGTATCCGCAACGACCATTTCAAGGTTTTCGTTAAAGTTCTCGCGCAAGCTATCAGCGTAAAATTTACGGCGGAGTTGTGTGCCGACGCGCGCACCAAGCTCTTGCGTCTCAACAGGGCGCAGCACAGAGTCGTTCACGCCAATATCATAGGCGCGCACGAGACGATCTTGGTTTTCAGGGTCATCGACCACCAAGATAGGCGTTTCGCGGCTTTCGGCGTTAAACCGCAGAGAGGCACAGACGCGTAACCCGTCAAAATTATCAGACACAAGGCTTACGATAATCAGATCAAAGCTTCCTTTTCCTGCCTGAATGGCTTTTACGGGGTCAGACGCAATTGTGACCTCATGGGCTGTCAGCGGTTCCGCTAATTTCTCGGCGCGACGTTTGTGATCTTCAACAATCAAAATACGGCCCGACTTACGGTCAATTTGTTCAATCACGGGGCGTGAATTGCCAAGGGTATGACCCGTATGGCTTAGCAGTTGGTCTGTCACCATTTTAAGACGTAAAAGCGATTTTACCCGTGTCATCAGGTTGAAATCGTCAATGGGCTTGGTGATAAAATCATCTGCGCCCGCCTCTAGCCCGCGAATACGGTCTTTAGTTTCTTCAAGCGCCGTCACCATAATGACAGGAATATGCCAAGTTTCTGGATTAGCTTTCAGGCGACGGCAAGCTTCAAAGCCGTTCATGCCAGGCATCATCGCATCCATGAGGATGAGATCGAGCTGTTCTGTGGCAGCAATCTCTAGCGCTTCAATCCCGCTGCGGGCGGTCAAAACGTCGTAATATTCCGCCGCGAGTTTGACCTGAAACAGATTCAGATTAGGGGCAAGGTCATCAACAACAAGAATGCGGGCGCTCATGGACTAGAGCCCCTAAGCTGGTTCTACGAATTTACGTACGGTCGCGAGAAAGCTCGACACAGAAATCGGCTTGGCGATATAGGCAGAGCAGCCGCCGTCACGGATGCGTTTCTCATCGCCTTTCATGGCGAAGGCTGTCACGGCAACAATCGGAATGCCCGCGAGACTTTCGTCGTCTTTAATCCACTTTGTCACCTCAAGGCCTGAGACTTCTGGCAATTGAATATCCATCAAAATCAGATCAGGCTTAAATTTGCGTGCCATGCCTATCGCTTTCAGCCCCTCGCGGGTCTGTTGCGTCTCATAGCCATGGGCATCAAGCAGGTCTGCAAAAAGCTTCATATTGAGCTCATTGTCTTCAACGATAAGAATTTTTTTCGGCATGATTTGCAGCATGGGCTTTCACATTCACTTTTTGTCGGGCCCGTTTATAACGCGTGGGCTCTCGGCTTATATTTTTCTTCTAACAGAGCATCCTTAACATTCCGTGCAAGCGGCGTTAGGATTCCATTTACAGAACATATCACGAACACTATAAAGTTTGGTAAATGAAAAACCCAGCACACATATTTTCACTAAAACGCAACTCTGTTCAAATTCGGGCAAATTTTGCGGGCGAGTCTTTAAATGTCTGACTCACGCAGATGTAGAGGCTGCGGACACGAGCATGGCGACAGCACATGTCCTGAGTGTGGGGAGAGGCGCACTATAAGTCACCCAGAGCTAGATTGCTTGTCTATCGCGCATATTGATTGCGACGCCTTTTTCGCCTCTGTTGAGAAACGCGATAATCCAGAGCTTGCCGATAAGCCCGTCATTGTTGGCGGCGGCACCAGAGGCGTCGTCTCTGCCGCCTGCTATCACGCGCGGGTTTATGGTGTGCATTCCGCTATGCCCATGTTTAAAGCGCTCAAAGCCTGCCCGCATGCGGTGGTGATAAAACCGGAAGGCGGAAAATACTCTCGCGAAGGGCGGCGAATTAAGAACATGATGCTCGACCTCACGCCGCAAGTCGAACCGCTCTCTATTGATGAAGCCTTTCTTGACCTCACGGGCACAGAGCGCCTTCACGGGCGCACGCCTGCGCAGAGCCTGATACATCTTCAGCGCAAAATATATGACGAGGTCGGCGTCACAGTTTCTGTTGGGCTCAGCTATAATAAGTTTCTCGCCAAGACCGCGTCCGACCTCGACAAGCCAAACGGTTTTGCAGTGTTAGGACGCGCCGACGCGCAAGATTTCTTACGAGATAAACCTGTCGGCTTTATCTATGGCATCGGACCGAAATTTGCGAAAAAGCTTAATAGCCAAGGCGTTTTCACTATCGCAGACGTGCGCAAACTTGGCGATAAAACGATGGCGGCGCGGTTTGGTGATATTGGTCTTCATCTCTCACGCCTCTCGCGCGCCGAAGATAACCGCCGCGTGAGCCCAGGTCGTGACCGCAAATCCGTTTCCAGCGAGACGACCTTTCACACCGATATTTCGGATATTGACGTGCTGAAAGATCAGCTTTGGATGATTTGCCAAAAAACTGCAGATCGCGCCAAAGCGCTTGAAACGGCGGGGAGAGTCGTCACGCTTAAGCTGAAAGGCAAAGATTTTAAATCCATTACACGAAGACGTACGATGGCCCAGCCCGTCCAACTGGCCGATACGATTTTTAAAACGGTCGAACCTCTTCTTGAAGCGGAAGCGACTGGGCGTGCTTTCCGACTCATTGGGGCAGGTATAAGCGACCTCACAGACCCTGTTGGTGATAGTGGGGATTTGCTTGACCCCAGCGCGCTCAAACGCGGTCAGGCCGAACGCGCCTCAGACAAAGCGCGCGAAAAGTTCGGCAAAGGCGCCGTGATGACAGGGCGTGAGCTTCGCGCGCAAAAAGCCCGTGCGGCACGCGACAGTCAGACGAAATAGCTTAAGGCGTAACAGCGTCCAGCGCGTAGTCCTCAAACTCTTCATAAATTTCATCGTCCGTACGGCTCGCGGCATCGCGCCACGTTTTTGCCGTTGAGCCGTTGAGCACTTTGCCTCGCGAGTCAGTGATAATAACCGTCGGCGTGCCCTCAACCTTTTTCACGCCAAATTGCGCGGCAATATCGAGATTGCGGTTGCGAATACCCATATCGACATAGACATATTCATAATGCTCGCTGAGCAGTTTTTCAAACCGCGGGGTCATGAAATGAGCGGCTAAGTCACGACTGTCATGGCACCAATTAGCACCCATAACGATAATCGCTTTTTTCCCTTCAACTTGAGCCTTCATGAGGGTCGCGTTCACGTCCGCTTTAGCGTCACGCGTCTCATCATAGGGGCGCGGCTCGCCGTCATCTTCATCTTTTTTATCGAGATCAACGACTGACGGCGCTTCCATTATTTGAATCTCAGACGTCGGTGCTTGAGGCGGCTCAGCGGC
>CALLME010000002.1 GCA_938007945.1 uncultured Caulobacterales bacterium | reverse complement strand
TAATAGAGCTGATTTTATAGCTAAACCGTAGCGGGACATAAAGACCGAGGTCGGGTCGAGCAACGAACTCGACTTTCATCGGCGTACCGCCTTCCTCTTGGTCGGGAAGGTCTTCAGGGTCAAAGCCGTTTATGGGCTCGTAGTAAATCTCGCAGACCTGCGTGACGAGCTTCTCGCCGCCAAAGCGTTCCTTACCTTCGCCCGCGCGCACCATGCGGAGGTTATAATGTTGTTTGCTATCAAAGACGCGGACTTTGCCATCACAAAACGGCGCGTCGAGCCGTTGGCCGCGCATGAGAAGCGCCATTATGGCAGATATCGTATCAGTGGCGCTGTAGCGTTCCTCTGGCGAAGCAGGGGGCACCCCTTGGCTACCGAGCGTTGGGATGATGTTCACGTCCACGGACTTCGCGGCGGTGTCATAGTTCATCTCAACGCGCCGTTCTTTGCCATCCATATTTTGCTGCACGTGGAAATCGGGTGTGAGACCTTGGCGGTTATATTGCCCCTTGCTGACGGCCCAAATCTCCATTTTCTTAAGCAGCGCGCCGAGGCCAGAGGTTTTGATATCTGTATAGGCGGCGTAGCGGTCGCCTTCGGTATAGCCGTTATAATGCGCGGTAATCATCTTTATGCCAAAGACATAGCCTTTGAGCCGAAAGCTAAATTGCGTGGCGGCATCTGTCGGCGGGGCGACGCGATATGTGGTTTCGCTGAGGTTACGGGCGTTTAGGTTTGGGAAGTTGCGACCTTCTATCAACGGCGTTGGTGCGGGCTTAGCCGTCGGCCTAATAGACGTCTCTGCCGCTGAATTTGCCGCGCCGCCAAGCGTTATGAAGCAAGCTGAGGCCAAAAGGGCGGGGAGTATACGCGTTATTTTTCTCATACTCTCTCTTACGGCATTGCGCCCATCGCGAAGATGAACAAAGCGCGCGATTTGCATTAAAAATGCGTCATATGCCATTTGTGAAATTTGCGGCCGGCGATATATCGTCCTTATAGCGGCGCTACGGGCTGTTTTAGCCGTCAAAAAGGGTTGACGATAGTCTATTTAGCCCGTAATTGCCCCTTCAACTGAACAACCCGCGACTCGTGCGGGTCTTTTTAATTTTACCAAAGGTGCTGACTATGTCACGTCGTTGCGATCTTCTCGATACAGGCCCTATGAGCGGCCACAATGTGTCTCACTCAAATATTAAAACGAACCGCCGTTTTAACGTGAACCTCTGCACGGTGACTTTGCCGTCAGATACACTCGGCCAAAAGTTCAAAATGCGTATTGCAGCGAAAACGCTCCGCACTGTTGATTTTAAAGGCGGCCTTGACGGCTTCCTCCTTGGTACCAAGAACCATAAGCTGACGGACAAAGCCAAGAAGATCAAAAAAGCGATCTTGAAAAAGTCTGAAGAGGCGACCGCGGCTTAAGTCGAGCCGACAGAATTTAAAAAGACCCGCCCTTCGAGGCGGGTTTATTCATTTTGGGTTAATTGAAATTGTTATACTTCCTTATGAGAGCAATTTAAAAATCTTAAATTGCTTGCATGAGGGCTATTTATAAGACTTTATGGAAATGCAACTCGGGGCGTTCCGAGGAACATATGTCAAAACATTTTAAAAGCGCATCAGAATTATCAGAATTTTTATCGCATGAACGTGAACAGGCTTTAAAAAGCTTGTGCGAGGACTTGTCTTGCAGTCGCGAAAGCCTCGTCTTTATATTCGAGGGTGAGGAAATTAAGGCAAAAGACCTTGAAATTCCTTGCCGCCGCGACGCCCTCATTCACGCTTAGCGCGTTATTTCCCAATCAGTTTTAAAAAACGGTCTTGCAGGGCAGGGTTAGTTTTAAACTCGCCTGTAAACTGTGTCGTGACCGTGCTGACATTGGGGTGATGTACGCCACGTGTACTCATGCACTGGTGTACGGCGTCAATCATGACGGCTGATCCGCGCGGTTTGAGCGCATTATCAATAGCGTCGGCAATTTGCGCTGTCATAGTTTCTTGTGTTTGTAGGCGTTTGGCGAAAATCTCGACTACTTTCACAAGTTTTGAAATACCTACGACTTTGTCAGTCGGAAGGTAAGCGACATAGGCCGTACCCAGAAACGGCGCCATATGGTGCTCGCAATGGCTCTCTACGTCGATCTCGCGCAGAATAACCATATCATCATAGCCAGAGACATCCTCAAACACGCGCGATAGCTCGTCTTCGGGGTTGAGATCATAGCCGCGAAACCATTCAGAATAAGCATTCACGACGCGCTTAGGTGTGTCTTTCAGGCCTTCACGGTTCGGATTATCCCCCGCCCACGAAATTAACGTGCGCACAGCGGCCATCGCTTCTTCCTTGGAAGGGCGCTCGACTTTCTCGACAGCTTTAAGGGCAGGCTTCTTTTTCGGTTCAGTGCTCATATGGGGCCTATAGCGCGGGTGAGGGGGAATTGACTAGTCATATTTACGCATGAACGTGATGCGGGGATGGGGCGCTAGAAAGCGTGTTTTACCATAATTTAAGATCGTAACCTTATAAGTGCAGCATGACATTTTACATGCCCATATTGATATCATTTATAATCGGTGCTGGTCTAGGATCAGTGAGCGCCTATCACAGCGGTGACTTTGCGAAGTTATTTTATAAAATTTTAGCCGTTCTGCCGATATTGGGTTTTATCCTATTTCGGTTCACCCCAATTATGGCGGGCGCAGGTGTCGGCGATGGAACCCTTCCCTCCATGATAGGCGACATGTTCGCGCAGCTGCCTTTGGGCATGCAATGGGGCGTTTGGTTATTTCCTGCCTTCTTCTTCGGGGCGCGAATTTGCACGTGGTATTACCGTGAATACATTTATGAACCACCTGAGGAGACAAAGGCACAACGCCGTGCGCGCTTGCTCATTGCGGATAGAGGCTAGTCTAAGCAAAACTCTAATTTCGGCAGCCGTCCTCGGTCAGTAGACCGTATTTTTTGATTTCTGCTTGAGTCATATAATGCATTTGACTTGGCTCAGCGGCGTCACGCGTGAATACATAAAAACTTGGGTCGATGCCCATATCGCGCAAGAAAGCTTCGTGATATTTCTGTCGTCGGTCGACACCCATGGTTTTGGGCGAAATTGTCTGTGTGCGGTCACCCGCCAAACCCCAGCTGTGGACGCCAATCATGCCGCCGCAGTCCATCGTGCGTTCGACGCCAGCGAGAAATAAGTCTACTGCGCCAGAGGCAATAAAACCGTTTCTCGGCAGGTGGGTTTTCAACCCGCGCTTGCGAATTTCGCGGGCAATGCGAAGGTTCATATCTGCGTCTTTTGTCCCCAGCATTTTGCCCATCACAAGCGTATCGACTTGGGGATTATCATTCAGGAAATCGCGCACCATAGATACGCTCATGCCGTTTGTATTGCCATTGCCATACGCCTTATTGTCAACGGCGCGGAACTTAAGCAGCCCTGCATCAGGTTGCAGCGCGCCGTGTATGCCAACGGCAAACATAATGGCGACAAGTCCTGCTGCGATAATTAGTTGATTTCTCATAGTGCCTTACGTGGGCAATCCGCTCTTTAAAACAAGGGCAAAGCGGGGTAAGTCGCAGTCACTATGACTGATACGCAACATCCATTACGGCTTTACGACTCTTTAGCTCGAAAGAAGCGGCAATTTAAACCGCAAGATCCAAAACGGGTGACGATGTATAATTGCGGCCCGACCGTCTATAGTTACGCCCATATCGGCAATGCCCGCGCGGCTGTGGTAGCCGATGTGCTGTTCCGCGTGCTGCGTCATATCTACGGCCAAGACCATGTCGTTTACGCGCGCAATATTACCGACGTGGATGATAAAATTATTGCAAGCGCCAAAGAGCAGGGCGTCGATATTTCCGTGATTACTAAGAAATATGCAGAAATTTACCGCGAGGACCTTCGTGCCATAGGGTGTCTTGAGCCGACCCATGAACCGCTTGCGACGGAACACATTCAGCAAATGGCGGATATCATTATTGCCCTACTTGAGAAAAATGCCGCTTATGAAG
>CALLME010000001.1 GCA_938007945.1 uncultured Caulobacterales bacterium | reverse complement strand
TGTCTGGAACCACATGAAAGAGCGCGGCTATGGCCGTATCGTTATGACAACCAGCAGCTCGGGTATGTATGGTAATTTTGGGCAAACGAATTACGGCGCGGCGAAAGCGGGCTTGTCAGGCTTTATGCGTACGCTCTGCCTCGAAGGCGCGAAATATGATATCCGTATTAATACGCTCTCACCCACAGCGCGGAGCCGCATGACCGAAAATCTCATGCCTGAAGAAATCCTAGAGAAGTTGACGGTTGAATCTGTGTCTGCCGGACTTGTCTATCTCGTCTGTGACGACGCGCCGAACCGTATGATTTTATGCGCGGGTGCGGGTGGTTACTCAGAGACGAAAGTGTTTGAAACGCAAGGTATCAACCTCTCAGAGGGTGAGCAGACGGCTGAGAATGTCGCGAAATTTATCGATCAAATCCGCGATTCGACTGACCAAGAAGAGTTCACGAATGGGGGGCAGCAAGGCACGAAATTCTTGACGCGCATCCAAAAAAGTGAGTTTATCAAATAATAAAACAATAAAGGGAGAGTGATATGAAGACAGTCAGCAAAGATGAGCTATCGGGACTAATCGGTCAAGAAGTTGGGGTCAGCGATTGGATTGAAATCCAGCAAGACCGCATCAATACATTTGCCGATGTAACTGAAGATCATCAATTTATTCACGTTGACGAAGCTAAAGCGAAGTTCACGCCCTTCGGCACGACAATCGCCCACGGCTTCCTCACTTTGTCCTTACTCTCAAAATTCGCAGAGCAGGGGTCGATTGCACTAGAAGGCGTGAAAATGGGCATGAATTACGGCTTTGACAAAGTCCGCTTTCTCTCACCTGTCCCTGTGGGGTCAAAAGTGCGTGGACGTTTCACGGTGAAGGAAGCCGTAGAGAAACGGCCAGGGCAGTTCCTCATTACTTATGACGTGACTGTGGATATAGAGGGTGGAGATAAGCCAGCCTTGATTTGCGAATGGATGGGAATGCAATTCGTTTAGAAGCTCGCTTGCAGGTATTGATTTTAAAGGCGCGCTCTTCGGAGTGCGCCTTTTGTTTATGGGCTTGCACTGGCGTACAGGTTCGACCATTTACAGAATAAGACTGAGAAACACACACTAAGGGTGTGCGTGTTTCTCAGGCATGAATACATGATGTGAATGGTCGTAATAAAAAACCCGACGGGAGAGGTCTCCGGCCGGGTTTTAGAGGTGAGGGTGAAATTGCCGTCAAAGACTAACGCGTTCCACCCGGTCCACCTCCCCCCCCCGGGATAGGTTGATTGCCACCGGCAATCTGGCTTGTAGGCAGACGCCCGACAGAGCCAAAAATTTGCTCAAGTACAGAAAGCTCGCGACCACGTGTCGGCGTTTTGCGGTCCACGAGATTGACGTAATAGCCGTCTTCAATGCCGTATTCCGCGACCTTATCGACTTGTCCATCTGCATTAAATGAAATCGCTGTGATAGAGCGCTCCTCGACGAGTGGACGGAGGTAAGCAAAGCGCTGACGGACTTGGCTCATATAAAACCATGTGTCTTCTTCGGTGTCTTCGTCAAAAGTCCCTTTGACTGACGGATTGCCAAGGCGCGCAAGCACACTCGATTTGGTATCAGAGCCAGGTTCAACGGCCTGCGGCTTTGCGTCTTCTGTTGGAACGTAACCATGTGTGCGAAGCACAGGATTGCAAGCCGTGAGCGAAAGCGCGGCGGCGGCAATGATAAGAATTGTAAAGCGGTGAGGCTGCATCGAATCTCTTTGGCTTTGGGTTGCGTTTTCTTAAGCATCTCACTAGCTAAACTCTGGCGCGCTTGCAAGACGATGTCTGTAATTTAATGGAGTAGTGATTTGGGCTTTTTATCAAAATTATTCGGGCGCAAAGACGCGGCACGAACAGATGCCGCGCGTATCTATAATGCTGCCATGGCCGCCTCTCGCCGCCAAGCGTTTTACGGCGACGGCAAAATCACGGACAATTATGATGGTCGCATTGATTTGCTCAGCTTGCATCTTGCCGTTATCATCCGCGCGCTCAACACCCATGGCGAGCAGGGTAAGCGCTTGGCCCAAGCCCTGTATGAGGAAATGCGCGATGATTGGGACGTCGCTCTGCGCGAGGAGGGCATGTCCGACACAGGTACGATGAAACGCATCAAGCCTATGATACGGCTGTTCTATACGCGCTTAAAAGCCTATACAGACGGTCTTGATGCAGCCTCAATTGAGGAGGCGCTGCATATTGGCCCTATGGCGCCAGATTTGTCCGACGATGCGTCATTAGAAGACGAGCCACATATGCCCTTCGTCAAGCCTCTCTCTGACTATGCACTCGCCTTTGCGCGCAATTTGTCGGATAAGAGCTTGGGCGAAATTGCGCTTGTGGACTTCGAAGCCCCGCCGCCACCCGCATTTTAATATAAATCCCCATTGGTTATTGAGCCCCGCCTGCGCTATAGCGGGCTAGGTCTGCGTTATGGTAGGTCATGAGAGGGGGCTTATGCTTCAAGGTTTGATAGTTTCGATTGACGCGATGGGGGGCGATGACGCGCCCGCGATTGTCGTGGACGGGATTGAGCACTTCTTAAAGACCATCGGCAAAGGCCGCAAAGCGCGCTTTATCTTGCACGGTGATGAGGCGCAAATTACACCCCTTTTGAAAAAATGCCCTGAAACCTCATCGCGCATAGAAATTCGCCACACAGAACTCGCCATCGGTATGGACGATAAACCGAGCCAAGCATTGCGGCGTGGCAAGGGCTCGTCCATGTGGAACGCCATTCAATCTGTGAAAGATGGTGAGGCAAACATTGTTGTCTCTGCGGGTAATACGGGCGCGCTGATGGCGATGTCCATGATGATTTTAAAGCGAAAACAAGGCGTGCAGCGTCCCGCTATCGCGGCGAGTTGGCCTGGTCCTGACGGTATGTGCGTGGTGCTAGATGTGGGCGCAAATATTGATTGTAATGCTGCGCAACTCACCGAATTCGCTGTGCTTGGTGAAGCCTATTACCGCGCGCTTTATCATGTCGAGCAGCCGCGGGTCGCATTGTTGAACGTAGGCACTGAAGACTTAAAAGGTAATGATGTCGTCAAAGCGGCACATGAGCGCCTGAACGAAAGCCAGCTTGGCTTGAACTATATAGGATATGTCGAGGGCGGCGATATTTCTATGGGCGGTGCAGAAGTTATTGTGACCGACGGATTTACGGGCAATATAGCACTGAAAACCGCCGAAGGCACAGCTAAGCTTATCGGCACTTACTTCAAAGAGGCCATGCAAGGCAGTTTGTGGTCGAAATTTACGACCTATCTTAATGCCATGGCGCTACGACGACTTAAGAAGAAAATTGACCCGCGCAACGCCAATGGCGGCGTGTTTTTGGGGCTAAATGGCATTGTTATCAAAAGCCACGGCGGTACGGATAAAGTCGGTTTTTCTAACGCGCTTAACATCGCCATTGGCCTCGCGGAAAGCGATTTCCTAGAGAAGATTGATGACACATTGACGGCGCTCCATGACGAAGATGATAATATAGGGTTTATCCAATGATACGCTCCTTCATACGCGGCACTGGGTCTTATCTTCCAGAGCATATCATGACCAATGAGGCGCTCACAGAACGCGTCGATACAACCGATGAATGGATTCGTGAACGCACAGGCATAAGACAGCGTCACATTGCGGCAGAAGGCGAAACGACCTCTGACCTCGCCACACACGCCGCGAAACGCGCGATAAAGGACGCGGGGCTTGAGGCGTCCGACATAGATCTAATTGTGCTCGCGACCACGACCCCTGATTACACTTTTCCTGCAACGGCAACGATTGTGCAAGAGCGCCTTGGTATGCA